>JAEYVB010000276.1 GCA_023429345.1 Planctomycetota bacterium | reverse complement strand
CCTCGACCGGGACGCCGGTGGAACTGCCGACCTACACCGTCCGGCGGGCGGGCGTGCTTGAAGAGGCGTCGCAGCGCGATGAGCGGTAATCGGAAGGGCATCCGGTCGGACGTACAGTTGGGGCGATGTCGGATCGACCACGGCTGGCGGTGATGCTCTCGGGCTCCGGGCGGACGCTCGCGAACCTGGCGGAGCACATCGCCTCGGGCTCCCTGCCCGCCAGCATTGAGCTGGTGATCGCGTCCCGCGAGTGCCCCGGGGCGGAGCGTGCCCGCGCCGCGGGTATTGAGACGCTTGTGATGCCGGGGGTCATACCCCGCGACGAGCTCGAGCGGACCCTCCGGGAAAGACGGATCGATTGGGTCGTGCTCGCCGGGTACCTGAAGCTGCTCGAGATCCCCCCGGCGTACCGCGGGCGCATTGTCAACATCCACCCGGCCCTGTTGCCCGACTTCGGGGGACCGGGCATGTACGGCGACCGCGTGCCCGCAGCGGTCCTGAGCGCGGGCGCGGCCGAGAGCGGGTGCACGGTCCATCTGTGCGATGCGGAGTTCGACCGCGGGACGATTATCTTGCAGAAACGGACTCCGGTGCTCCCCGGCGACACCGTGCGGTCGCTCGCGGACCGGGTCTTCACCCTTGAGCGGGAGGCCTATCCGGAGGCCCTGCGGCGGCTCTTTGCAGGATTGGCACCTCCGGCGGGTCCGGCGCATCAGACCGGGGCAAGGGATTGACCGGGCACCATGCCCGGCGTTCATGCGTAGAGGAGATCATGAAGCACCGCGTCCTTGTGCCCCTGCTGCTCCTTTTCCTTTCGCTCCCAGCGCATGCGCAGAGCGATGGTGAGGTGCGCGACCGGCGGCTGGTCGAGGTGCAGAACCAGGCGTTCGCGGCCATCGACAGGCACGACTACGAGACCGCCGAGAAGCTCCTGCGCGAACAGATCACGCTCGACCCCGACAACTTCGTCCCGTACTACAACCTGGCGTGCGTCCTGTCCCTGAAGGGGGAGCCCGCGGCCGCGGGGGACATGCTTATCAAGGCCGTCGAGCACGGCTTTACCGACCTTCGGCAGATGCAGGAGGACCCGCAACTCGAGGCAGCGCGGAAGGACCCCGCGTACAGGAACCTGGTCCGGTCCTGGCCCGACATCATTGGACAGCACCTGGAGGCCAATCTTTCGGCGGCCCAGAAGCTCTTCGACGGGACGTACACCGTCACGAAGGATGAACGGCTGAGGGTGGCGTACCTCTCTGCGATGGATGCGACCTCCAGCGAGCAGGCGAGGCAGGATATCGCGCGCCTCTACGACTGGGGCCTCGGCAACGTCTTCACCGGCCTCGCCGATGAGGAGACGGCTCGCCGCAACGCATGGGTCGTCGTCGTGCTCCCCACCGGGAAGGACTTCCTGCGCTGGGCGGCCGTGACCTACGGCGCCGCGGCGGTCAATAATTTCTCCGGCATCGGCGGCTCCTACATCCACGACCAGAAGCGGCTGGTCGCCCAGGACCTCGGGGCGACGCTCCGCCACGAGTTCTTCCACGTGCTGCACTGGCGGGACATGATCCGGCGTGGGCAGATGCACCCCATCTGGATCCAGGAGGGCCTGTGCAGCCTCGTGGAGGATTACGAATGCCCGGACGGCACGGCCGCGGCGCTGCGGCCCGTGGCCTCCTGGCGGTCGAATATCTGCAAGCGGCTGCTGGGCGGCGGTCGGCTGCTGCCGATCTCGAAGCTTGCGGCTATCTCCCGCGAACGTTTCACAGGCGCCAGCCCGCTCGCCAACTACGGGCAGGCACGGACGATTTTCCTATACCTCTTCGACCAGGGCAAGCTGAAGGACTGGTACGCGCATTACACCGAGAACTTCGCGGAGGATCCGTCCGGCGTCAAGTCGTTCGAGGCGGTCTTTGAGATGCCGATCGCGGAGGTCGACCGCGCCTACCGGCAGTGGGTCAAGGCCCTGCCCATGGTCGCGGAGCAGATCGACCCGGGGGATGCCGGCCTCGGCGTGGATGTCGAACCCGGGACCGGTGATGGACCGGTGATCGTCGCGATCCCGCGATCGCTCTACGGCAAGCCGAATCCGGCGGCACGCTCCGGCCTTCGCATCGGCGATGTGATCACATCCATCGACGGCGCCCCCACCCGAGACATGAATGAGCTGGTGCGCCTCCTCGGGGAGCGATCGGTGGGTGACGAGGTGGAAGTCGGTTACCGCCGTCGCAGCGAGCACGGAACGGTCCGGCTGAAGCTCGGGGCGAACTAGGGCCAGTGTTACTGGAGCGGTTCGCTCACTGTCGGCTTGGACCGGAACGGGATTGCCTTGCCATCCGCGCTCACCGAGACAAGCGTGATGCTGGCGCTGGTCACCGGGACCGTCTCGCCGGAGGAGTACCGCTCAGCCTCGACATCGATCTGCACGGTCACAGAACTCTTACCAGCCCGCATGGTCGTCGCGTAGAAGTTCACCGTGTCGCCCAGGTGAACTGGCGCCTTAAACTCGACGCGGTCCAGGGCCACGGTCACCCAGCGGTGCACGCCGTGGCGCCGCGCCTCGACGAACCCCGCCTGATCGATGTAGCTGAGGATCACCCCGCCAAAGATGGTGCCGTACTGGTTGGTGTCGCGCGGCATCGTGACCACGCGGAGCGCGAGCGAGCGGACAGGGGCGGAGGCGGAGGTCATCCCGGTAGGCTAGGGGGCACTAGACTGCGGCCGCGACAGACCCGGTCGCGGGTACGAAAAACGACTCCGCCCCACGTAGGGCGGAGTCGTTAGGAGGAGAGAGGAGACGAAGACTTGCGTGCTCAACCATCCATACGGGGCCTCTCCTAAGATAGTTCGCAGCAAGGATTTACGGAATTCCAGTTTTTTCTCGGACCACGCCGCCATGACACCCCCCACCGCCGTTCCCAGCACCACACCCGCCCCCCTGACCGGCGAAACCGCCGAGCAGATCGCCCGGCTGGACGACCTCGCCCTGATCCACCGCTACCGCCGCGGCCTCGAGAACTTCGACCGCCGGATGTTCGAGCTCACGGACGAGCAGATGGACATGGCCTTCCTGCCGGAGGCGGGGATCGGCCGCTGGCCGGTCCGGGTCCTCGTGGGCCACCTTGCGGATGCGGAAATCGCCTTTATCCATCGCATGCGTCAGGCGGTCGCCGAGTCCAACCCGGTTTTCGCTCCCTGGGACGAGGACGCCTTCATCGATGCCGGGCTTTACGCCGGGGGACAACACCCAGTGGCAGGGTTCGTGGCGGTCATCCACACCACCCGACGGTGGATCAGCTAGTGGCTGATGACCCTGATGCCCGATCAACTCCTGCGTGGCGGCATGCACCCCCAGCGGGGTCCGCAGACCGTCCGGGGCATCTTGGCGTACGACACCTGGCACCTGGAGCATCACGCCCGCTATCTGAACGCCAAGGTCTGCCGTCTCCTTGGCCCCGCTCCGGCGGAAGAGACCCCCGCCGGCGGGGGTGGGTGCGGGTCGAACTGTACATGCCGCGGCAACAAGTAACGGGGGCCGGCATGCCGGTGAGCGACGATGCCCGCCTTCTGGACCTGGCGGCCCGGCTCGCCCTCTGCGGGGCGGGGCACGTCGAGCCCAACCCGATGGTCGGTTGCGTGCTCGTCCGCGACGGCCGGGTGATCGGTGCTGGGCACCACCGACGATTCGGCGGCCCCCACGCGGAAGTAGAGGCCCTGGAGGATTGCCGGCATCGCGGAGCGGACGCCAGGGATGCGACCGCCTACATCACCCTTGAGCCCTGCTGTCATTTCGGCAAGACACCGCCGTGCACGGAGGCCCTCATTCGCGCGGGCGTTGCCCAAGTCGTCGCGGCCGTCCCCGATCCGGGTCCCGAATCCGGCAATGGCGCCACCGTCCTCCGCACCGCCGGCATCCCGGTCCGATTCTCCGATGCATCGCCCTTGGCCATAGCGGTCTCGGAGCCGTTCCGCCGCCGCACAGCGGCCGGCCTGCCATGGGTGCTGGCCAAATGGGCCCAGACTATTGACGGCCGGATCGCCACGCGTGCCGGCGAGAGCAAATGGATCAGCGGGACAGCCGCCCGCCGGAGGGTGCACCGACTGCGGGGGCGAGTCGATGCGATCCTCACCGGGCTGGGCACGGTCAAGGCCGATGACCCACAACTGACCGTGCGCGAGGGACCGCGGCCGCGGCGGATTCCGCGCCGGGTGGTCCTGGACCCGATGCTGGAAATACCCCCCACCGCCACTCTCGTGCGGACCGCACGAGAGGTCCCCACGCTGGTGGCATGCGGCGGCAGCGCCCCCAACCGCGAGGAAGCCGTGCTCCGGGATGCGGGAGTCGACTTGCTCAGGATCCCGCCGGGACCCGGAGGTCTGGACATCGCCGCACTGCTGCGGGAGTTGGCTCGGGAGTACGGGGTCGCCACCGTCATGGTCGAAGGTGGGCCGGTCGTGCTCGGCTCCCTCTTCGAGGCGGACCTGGTGGATGAAGCCCTCGTATACATCGCCCCGCTGCTGCTGGGGGATGAGCGGGCGGTGCCCGCGGCGGCCGGCCGGGTGGCCCCGATGCTCACCGACGGCCGCCGATTCCGGCTCTGCCGCGCCAAGCCCCTCGGACAGGATGTGGAGCTCCTGTACCGTCGGGCGCGGACCCAGGCCTAGGCACGCTTCCAGAACGTCAGGCCCGGCTGCACCGTCGCGGGGATCCGCTGATCGTCGGCGGTGACGAGCAGGGAACTGCCGGGGGTGACGAAGTCGTGCTTCACCATCGCGAAGGCGATGGGCTCAGCACCGAGCATCGGCGACAGGGTGCTGCTCGTGATGCTTCCGATCGGGTCCGCATCGGGCGCGGCCGCGCTCCAGACATGGGCCCCGGCGACCGGGAGCCGCGTCTGACCGTCCGCCATGGTGGTGTCGGTGAACCGCAGGCCCACGACGCGGCCCTTTGAGTGCCCGCGGGATTCCATGCGGGCGACCACCTCCTGCCCGAGGTAGCACCCCTTGGTAAAGCTCACGCGGTCGCGGATGATGCCGCTCTCGTGGGGCAGCGAACTGGGTCCGAAGTCGATGTTGTAGAGCGGTGTGCCGGCCTCGATCCGGGCGATGTTGTACGCGTGCCAGCCGGCCGGGCGGAGCCGGAAGCGCGATGCCGTGCCGTGGCCGCCGTTTCCGTTGTGCTCCTGACCGGTTTCGATGAGCTGCGTGTAGATCGCGAGCGCCGCTTCGCCGGGGACCGTCAACTCCAGGCCCACTTCACCGGTCGAGTCGTCGCGGTCGACGACAACCGGTTGATCCGCGATCGTGACGATCGTCGCCTGCCCGGGGCGAAGGTCGGAGAGCGACGCCCCCTCAAGGGGAAGAGACACGGCCTGGAGCAGCGGGATAGCGGTCGGGCCGTGCAGCGCGAACCGGTGCAGCGCCTCACCGGCATCCTTCAACTGCACATCTTCGGTAATGATGAACGCCCCGAGGCCGTCGAGAGTGCGTCGCAGGGCGTGGATGTCGACCTCCAGCAGCGTGCGGCCGGGGAGCTCGACCAGCTTGAGGTCGGCGTCGATCCGGCCCTTGCGGTTCAGCCAGAAGCTCCTGCGGCAGTGGTAAGGAAGGAGCCCCTTCAGCTCCTGCGTCACCATGCGGTTGAGGAAATCGATCCGCTCTGAGCCCGTGGCCTCGATCACGCCCCGCTGGGGCTGGTCCACGAGGATGCAGGCCTTGCGGAGCGCCGCGTACTCCAGCTCGAGATCGCCGAACGTCTCGACGACCCGGATATCCGCCTCGGGAGCCCCGTAATGCGTCAGGGATGCTTCGGCCTGCTGCTGGAGCTTTCGGAGCGGGGAGATGCGCATCGGACCTCCGGGGCTTTGCCTTCGGGACAATGGTAGTGGCCCCGCGCGGGCTCCGACCCGGGACCGTACACTGCCGCCCATGCCCACACCCCTCACCGCCGCGGCCGGCCTGGCGATCGCTTGCGGCTTTGCGTTCGGCTCTCCGCTGCTGGCCGACGATCCCCGGATCGATCCCGAGTCCGGGCGCGAACTGGCGAACTACGCGCCCGCCCGACACTTCGACCATCTTCATCTGCGGCTGGAACTCGACATCCCCGACATGGAAGTCCCCCACTTCGCCGCGACCGAGACGCTCCGCATCCGTCCGATCGGGCGGGCGCGTTCGGAACTGGTGCTGGATGCCGGGCGCGAACTCACGATCGAGTCGGTAACGTTGGCGGGGGCCGGCCAGCCCTTCGAGCACGCGGGATCGAAGCTCACGATCCGGTTCCATGAACCGATCGCGATCGATCGCACGGCCGAGGTCGAGATCCGCTACAGCGCTCGCCCCACACGCGCCAACGGGGCCGGCTTGACCTGGACCAAGGGCCGCGCGCGGGGCGGCGAAACGGACCGGGCGGCCCAGATCCACAGCCAGGGCCAGCCGCAGAACAACCACACATGGTTCCCCTGCCACGACTTTCCGAACGAACGCATGACGACGGAGGTGATCGTCACCGTCGAGGACGGGTACGTCGTCGGCTCGAACGGACGCTTGGTCCGGACGACGCTGAGCACCGCCGCGGCCAATGGCCGGCCGCGGACGCGTTGGCACTGGACGCAGGACCAGCCCCACGCGGCGTACCTCGTCTCGCTGGTCGTCGGAAAGTTCGCGATCGTCGGGCTGCCCGAAGATCCCGCGGTCCGAGGGCGGGACGAGGAGGGCGTGCCGTGCTGGCTCTACGCCCCGATTGGTGACGAGAAGAAAGCGCAGGCCACCTACGCCGCGACCTCACCGATGCTGGCGGTGTTCGAGAAGGTGTTCGACGAGCCGTATCCCTGGGACAAGTACAGCCAGGCGCTCGTGCGCCGATTCGCCGCCGGCGGGATGGAGAACACCGGCGCCACCACGATGCCGGACTCGTCCGCCGACGCGGGCGACGGCTGGGAGGATGTGATCGCCCACGAGGCCGGGCACCAGTGGACCGGCGACCTGCTGACGTGCAAGAGCTGGGAACACCTCTGGTTGAATGAGGGGTGGGCCAGCTACACCGAGGCGATCTGGGCGGAACACTCCACGGCGAGGAACGCCAGGCGCGAGTACCAACGCACCATCGCGAGCTTCCTCGGGCGGCAGCGCATGATGAACGCCTCTTACGCCCCCGACTATCCGGGCATGGTCTCCAAACGCTGGGCGAACCCGATGGAGCCCTTCATGCGGCCCAACGACGCCTACGCGAAGGGGGCCATCGTGCTGCACATGCTGCGCATGGAACTCGGGGATGACGTTTTCTACCGCGGCGTGCGTGAGTACATCGACCGCTTCCGCCTGAAAGAGGTCGAGACCGACGATTTCCGCCGCTGCCTCGAGGAGGTGAGCGGCCGCGACCTGGAGCGGTTCTTTGCACAATGGTGCTCCCGGCCAGGCTTGCCGCGGCTAGATGTCGAGATCGAGTGGACGGACTCTGACCCCGGCGATGGGGGCACGCCGGATGGGGGCACGCCGACACGCGCCGGCGGCGAGCTCGCCATCCGAATCACCCAGACGCAGCGGATCGACCGCGATAACCCTGCGTACGCCTTCCGTCTGCCCGTGCTCATCAAAACGGGCGAGCCGGGGACGGAGAGCTTCTCCGCGGAGACCGTGCTCGTGGCGGTAGATTCTCGCGAGACCGTGCACAGGCTGCCCCTGGCGACCAAGCCGACGGATGTCGTCCTCGACCCGAACATGCACGTGGCGGCCCCCACACGCATCGCCAAGCCGCTGGCGATGCTCCTGGAACAGCTGCGCGACGACTCCGACGAGACAGGGTCCCTCTTTGCGCAGGTGCAGGCGGCCGAGATGCTGGCCGAGCGAAGCGGCCCGGCGGCCGCGGCGGCCCTGGCGCTGGTGTCGCTGGACGGGTCGCGCGACCCCTTGGTGCGCTGTGCCGCGGCCGGATCGATCGCGTCGCGCGCGGCCCGGGTTCTAACGGCGGTTGTGACCGGGCTCGCGGGCCCGAGCGGGAAGTGATCATGAAGAGTGACATGCGTTGCCTCTGGATGGCGGCCGGACTCCTGACCGCTCCCGTGCTGGCGGGTGATGACGACTGCTGTCACCATTCCATGCCGCTGCCGCTGCGTGCGCCGGCGCTCTGGGACCCGGAGACTGGCCGCGACCTCCTGAACTATCCGCCGGACCGGATCGTCGACCACCAGCACATGAGGCTGGAGATCGATATTCCCGACATGAACGTGCCGCGCGCAAGCGCTGTGCAAACGCTCACGGTGACCGCGATCGGTACGCCGACAGCGTCCCTCACGCTCGATGCCCGCCTGCTGGATATCCGCTCGGTGACCTCCCCCGGCCGACGCGTGACGCACGAGCACGACGGCCGGCGGCTCACGATGCGGTTCGATCCGCCCCTCGAGCCCGGTATCGCGTCGGACATCGTCACCACCTACACGATCAGCGACCCGCCCCACGGGCTCCTGTGGCTGCCCGAGGACCCCGCCTGGCCGGGCCGTCCCGCGCAGATCCACACGCAGGGGCAGACCGACACCAACAGCTACTGGTTCCCTTGCCACGACTTCCCCAACGAGCGGCTCATCACCGAGCTGATCGTCACCGTGCCGGAGGGATACCTGGTGAGCGGCAACGGACGGCTGCTCGCGCGGGAGATGCGCCCGGGGCGGACCACCTTCCACTGGCTGCAGGACAAGCCGCACGTCAACTACCTGGTCTCCCTGATCGTCGGCAAGTTCGACGTGGTGGACCTCGCCCAGGCGCCCGCCCGCTCGCGCGACGCACTGCGGCCCGCGAAAGCCTTCGAGATGCCGGTCTACGTGCCCCCCGGCCGCGGGAGGGATGTCGCCGGAACCTACGGCCGCACGCCCGAGATGATCGGCCTGTTCGAGCGGCTCACCGGCGAGGCCTACCCGTGGGACCGCTACGCGCAGCTGGTCGTCTGGAACTTCGGCGCCGGCGGCATGGAGAACACCAGCGCCACGACGATGTACGACACGGCGATCATCGACCCGCAGGGGCTGCTCGACGGCGACCTGGACGGGCTCATCGCCCACGAGCTGGCCCACCAGTGGTTCGGGGACCTGATCACCTGCAAGAGCTGGGAGCACACCTGGCTGAACGAGGGGTTCGCGACCTATTTCTCCACCCTGTGGTTCGAGCACCGCGACGGGCGCGACGCGTACCTCGCGGGGATGCTCGGGAGCTTCGACGGGCTCCGCCGCGGCGACCGGTCCGTCGCGCCCGGGCAGTGGCCGATGGTCCGCCGGGAGTACGACAAGCCCTTCGACGCCTTCGGCGGGCCCGCGAGCCCCTACCCCCGCGGCTCGAGCGTCCTGCACATGCTCCGCCAGCGGCTGGGCGATGAGCTGTTTTTCCGCGGGATCGCGGCGTACGTGGACGAGTTCCGCTTCCGGAACGCCGAGACGGGCGATTTCCGCCGCGTGATGGAGGATGTGTCGGGCGAGAGCCTGGAGCAGTTCTTCTCGCAGTGGTGCTACCGGCCCGGCATGCCGGACCTGGACATCGCGCTCGACTGGGATACCGCCCAGCGCGAGCTGGTCGTCTCGGTGAAACAGACGCAGAACATCGACGGGTACAACCCGGCGTACGAGTTCGATCTGCCCCTGGCGATCGAGGTGCCTGCCGCCGATGGCCGCGGCCGGCCCGGGGCCCGCACCGAGATCGTGGAGGTCCGCGGGCGGGAGACCTCGGCGCGGATCGCGCTCGAAGCGCCGCCCCTGCTGGTGGCCGTCGACCCGGAGCTCTCCGTGCTGTGCCGGGCGGCCATCGCCCAGCCGCGGGAGCGCTGGCTCGCCCAGCTCGAGCGCGGTCCCACGGCCGCGGCCCGGGTGCAGGCCGCCCGCGCCCTCGCGGGCGATACCGACCCTTCGACGGCCGCGGCTCTCCTCCGCGCCGCATCCGACGCGTCCGCCCCGCCCGTGGTCCGCAGCGAGGCGATCCTCGCGATGAAGCACCGGTGCGACATCCCGGAAGTGCTCGAGATCGCGGCGGGCGATCCCGAGCCTGCCGATGTCCGCGTCGCCGCGGTCGAGGCCGTCGCGGAGCTCGCCCGGCGCGGCGACCTCACCCCCCCGCAGGCCGCATCGCTCAGGTCGGTGCTGGTCGATTACGCCGGCGGCGACTGGAGCGGGCGCGCCCGCGCGGCCGCCCTCCAGGGGCTCGGCGGCATCGGCGCTGTCGATCAGCTCGGGCTCATCCGGGCCGCGGCCGAGACGCCCTCGCAGCACGATCGCGTGCGGCAGGCGGCGCTCGAAGCGCTCGGCCGGCTCGGCGCCCCGGACACCCTCGGCCTGGTCTGCCGCTTTGCCCTCCCCGGAACGCTGAACCGCACCCGCCCGGTGGCCATCGCCGCGATCCCCCGGCTCGCGGCGCAGGACCCGGAGACCGCGTACAA
Source organism: Planctomycetota bacterium (assembly GCA_023429345.1). Taxonomy (GTDB): domain Bacteria; phylum Planctomycetota; class Phycisphaerae; order Phycisphaerales; family UBA1924; genus JAEYVB01. Next base: position 1,628 of record JAEYVB010000276.1, on the reverse strand, counting down.
GGTCCTCGCCCTGCTCCTCAAGGACCGCGAGCGGCGGGCGTGGGAGGCGGCGGGGAACGCGCTCGTGGAGCTCGGCGACCCGCGGGCGCTGGCGGAGTTCGAATCGACGCTGGCCGTGATCCGCGACGCGTCGGACCGGGAGCGGGTGCTGGGGTGGGCGGAAGCGCTCCGCGTCAGGCTCGGGGTGGGGGACGGGGCGCAGGGGGCCGAGTAAGGCGCGGCTCTCAGTCGATCCCGCTGCGTCCGGCGGACCAGCGGGCGACGAAGGCCTCGTACTGCTCGGGCGTGTCGATGCCGCCGTGCGTGCGGATGTCCAGCACCGCGACGGCGATGCGGTGGCCGTGGTAGAGGGCGCGGAGCTGCTCGAGCTGCTCGGCGGCCTCGAGCTCCGTCGGCGGGAGCGCGAGGTACGTGTCGAGGAACGAGCGGCGGTAGGCGTAGAGCCCGATGTGCTTCAGCGGGCGGACGGTCGGCGCCCCGTCGCGGTTGAACGGGATCACCGAGCGCGAGAAGTAGAGCGCGGTCGAATCCCCGGCGAGCACCACCTTCACGAGGGCCGGGTTCGCCGCATCCTCCCCGACCGCAAACGGCACGGCCGCGGTGGCCATGGGCGCTCCCGAGCGTTCCAGCGCCCCGACGGCCGCCTCGATCAGCGCCGGCTCGAGCTCCGGCTCATCCCCCTGGGCGTTGACGACGATCGCGTCCGCGCCCTGCCCCAGCACGCGGGCGGCCTCGGCGATGCGGGCGGTCCCGTTGGGGTGCTCGGGGCTAGTCATGACACACGCGCCGCCCCAGCCCTCCACCGCCGCCCGCACGCGCTGGTCGTCGGTCGCGACCACCACGCGCGCAGCGCAGCGGGCCAGCTTCGCCCGCTCGTACACGTGCCGGATCAGCGGCCAGCCGGTGCGGTCGGCGAGGACCTTGCCCGGGAAGCGGGTCGAGCCGAGGCGCGCCGGGATGATGACCGTCGCCCTCGCATCCGATTCGCCGTGTGCCATGTGCGATCTGCCGTTGACGGCCTCAGACCGGCGCCTCGCCGCGCTTCAGCTCGCCGATCAGCTTCTTCAGGACATCCCGCCGGGCCCGGATGTCCCTGTAGTCGAACTGCTGGATGGCGATGGACGAGGCCAGCTTGTCGGCCTCCTCGGCCGCGGCGAGGTCGCGGTCGCCCTCGGCCTTGGTCTGCAGCGAGGTCATCAGCCCGTAGCGCAGGCTCATGCCCATGTCGTCGGTGCCGACCTTGTGCGCCTCGATGGCCTGGCGGTAGGTGTTGGTCGCCTCGTCGATGTAGCCGATCTGCTCGAAGCTGCGGGCCAGGTAGTACATCGCCTCCACCCTCCGGCTGGCGTCCTGGGTGGCCTTCTGGAAGAGCGGGATCGCCTCCTCCACCCGGCCGAAGTCGAAGAGCCGCCGGCCCAGCTCCAGCTTCACCTTGTTGTCGGTGGGGTAGGCCTCGACGCGGGCGCTGAACTCCTCTATCTCCATCTCCGCGAACTTGCGCTGCGCCCGGCGGTAGTTGTCCTGGGCCTTCTCGTCCTCGGGCCGGGCCTCGGCGGCGTCGCGGTACTTGGCGAGCGCCCGCTGGGCCACCCGCAGGCGGAGGTTCCCCTCCATGTCGCGGAAGGTGA
>JAEYVB010000019.1 GCA_023429345.1 Planctomycetota bacterium | reverse complement strand
CATCCTCGACCACCCGCGGTTCCACACGCAGGCGGCCGTGTTTCTGGAGCGATTTGCCGGTCAGCGGGAGCGCGTGCTCGCCAAGGGAGAGGTGATGCGTCTGGCGGAGTCCGGCAACCACTGCCAGGGCACGCTCTTCCGGGATGGCGGGGACCTGTGGTCGGAGGCCTTCGAAGACAGGGTGGATCAGATCGCGCGGGCCTTCCGCCCGGCGGCCCTGTTTGGAGGGGCCAGCGCCCGCGAGGGGGAGCCGCTGCTGGACATCGGCCGATTCGACGTGCGCTACACGTCCGACGAGGCCGTCCGGCGGGGCGAGGGCTTCGCGATCGTCGAGTTCAACGGCACGGCGGGGGAGAGCACGAACATCTACGACCCCAACCGCTCGATCTTCTGGATGTACCGGACGCTGGCCCGGCAGTGGGGGCTGCTGTACCAGCTCGGCGCCTCTCGCCGTGATGCGGGGGCGCGGCCGATCTCGCTCCTGAGCATCATGCTGAGCGCTCGCAAGCACTACCGCACGCGCAGCGGCACCGCGCTGGCGGATTAGGGGCGGCTACCGATCTCGGACGGTCGTCTCGTAGCGGACACCCTCGGGGACGGGGACGGGCACCGGCACCGTGGTGCCGAACTCGCCCTCGGTCCGGGTGAGGGAGTCCACGGCGACGAAGGCCGTGAAGGCGGACATCAGCCCATAATCGAGCGCGAGGCGCTTCACCTGCCCGGGGATCTGCTCGGAGGGCTCGACCAGCATGCGGCCGGCCAGCTCGCCGATACGCATCCGCGCCCAGACGCACGCCAGCGCGCCGGTGCGTCTTTCCAGTGTCGGCTCCGGGGCGATCACGGCCTCGCGCTCGGCGCCGCCCGCCCGGCCGGTGACGCGGATGGAGCCCTCAAACGAGCCGCGGTAGCGGCCGGTAATGACGACCGGCCGGCCGACAAAGAGGTCCGGCGGCTTTGCCGGAACGACGTCGCTCACTTGAGCCCCGCCCCAGTCGATATCGACGTCCGCAAGCGCCGGGTGGCTCACACGATGGAAGAACGCCTCCATCACCTCCGAGGCGGAGTCCTTCAGCCCCAGGTAGGCGACAGCGCCGCGTCCCATTCGGCTCATCTCGGCGAGCAGGTAGCGGTTGACGCTGGAGCCGACGCCCACGCCGAAGACCCGCGAGTCCTTCAGCCCGCCCGCGAGCGCGGCCAGGATCTCCGCCTCGTTGCCGATGTAGCCATCGGTGAGGAAGCAGACGAAGCGCAGCCGGCGGCTGTCGTGGGGGAAATCGAGGGCCGCCCGGAGGCCGTTGATCATCATGGTCCCGCCGCGGGCGTCCAGGCCCCGCGTGTAGGCGATGCCGCGGCGGATGTTCTCCGGCGTGGCCTCGAGCGGGCGCGAGCCGAGCTGCGAGGTTGTGTCGGAGAAGTCGATGATCTGGAAGCTGTCCCCGGGGCGCAGCAGGGAGAGCCCTCGCTCGACGGCATCCCGGGCCTGGGCTATCGGAGCGCCCTCCATGCTGCCGGAGCGGTCCACGACGAAGACCATTTCCATGGGCGCACGGGGGAGGTCGCCGAGCGCCCTGGGCGGCACGAGCAACAGCGTGAAATACCCGCCGTCGCCCTTGGGGTCGCTCTGCGCGATCAGGGCGGACCTGATCTCATCACCCGCGACCGTGTACCGCAGAACGAAGTCCTTGTTGGGCACGGAGTCGTTCTCGCTCAGCCGCACCCGCACCTTGCCGCGGTCCTCGGAGTTCCGCGAGACCATGATCTCGTGGCTCGTGGAATCCACCCGCTCGACGGCCACGCCCGCATCGATGTCGACGGCCAGGGCGATGTCGTGCCCGCTCCGCTCGGTCGGGTGGAGGTACTGGACCTCTGTCCGCTGGCCCGTGCTGCCGGGCGCGCCCCGCGGCGCTGCGCCTACCCCGTCCACCGACCCCGGCGGGTTGAACCGCGGGCTGACGACCATGGGAAAGACGAACTCGTACGCGCCGTCGGAGTACGGCAGCGTGCCGAAGTAGGTGATGTCGATGTCGATCGACCTGCCCGGCTCGATATTGGCGACCCGCTGCGTGAAGATGTTCGGCCGCTCCTGGGTCATCAGGGAGGCGATGTGCCCCTGGTGCTTGGCCTCCTCGTAAATCTTCTCGGCCTCCTCCCGCTCGCGGATGATGCCGCGGATCTTCCGCTCCCCGACGGTCATCACGAACTCGTTAACACCCGCGTTCTCCGGGAGTGGGAACACATACACGGCCTCGATCTTGCTCGCGAAGGGGTTCCGGAACTGCTGCCGCACGTTCACGGACGCGATGTAGCCGACGATGGAGGCCTTCACTTCCGTGTGCTTCAGAGGCACGGGCACCGGCGTCGGCTCCGCCGGGGCGGGGTCCGCGCCCGGGACGTCGGCGGGCAGCGTGCACATCAGGGCGCCCGACCCGGGCACATCCTCGGCGGACGCTGCCGGCGGCCCGCTGGCTCTCTGGATGACCCAGAGTTCTTCGTTGGAAACCTGGGCGATCGTCTGTCGAGACGGGCTCGCGCCATGGAAGAGTCGGCTTCTCATGACCGGGCCGGCGAGCCCGAGGCTGTTCTGACCGAAGCCCATCGGCGACCACCCGGTTGTTGATGGTGCTGCCGCGGCCGGCCGCGCATTGGTGCCGCGGTCGTACACGGCCTTGGTCGCGCATGCCTGCAGCATCAACGCCCCCGCGAGCACCAGCCCCGCGAGCCCCGTTCCAACGAACCGCGTCAGCTTCCTCATCGCCAGATCTCCTTGGCTCACCGCACCGGCACCACCTGAACCGTCGCTTCGACCTTCGTCCCGTCGGCCGCGCCCGCCGTCATGACCGCCGCCTTGTACGTCGCCTCGCCGACGATGCGCACGTGGATCCGGGCGACCCGAGTCCGACCGCTGGGCAACTCGGGCCCGGTGCTGAAGGCGGCGAGAATGATGCGTTCTTTCAGCTGGTCCTCGTGCAGCGCAGCAGGGTCGTAGTAGGGTGGCTGCGCATACGCGGCGTGCTCCCCGCCCTCGATCCCCACCACCTTCGCGCTCCCCGCGTCGGCCTTGAGCTCGACCTGGTACGCGCCCAGAGATGCCGGGCCCGCATTCACAAAGATGTCGAGCGCAACGAACCCCACACCCTCCTGAACCTCGCTCCCCGCCGCGGCCAGTCCGCACAGCGGCAACACGGCAGCGACGACCGCCAGAAAGCCCAGGATGGCCCCGAGTGTGCGCCTCATCCCCGGCCCTCCAGCATCACCGACGCCCGGGCGATCGCGTCGACATCTCGCAGGTCGACCACGCCGTCGGCGTTCAGGTCGGCAACGGCCGGGGCGCTGGCGGGATCGGATCCGAGCCGCCGCGCCAGCACGAGGGCGTCGAGAATGTCGACCTTCCCGTCCCCATTGGCATCGCCCACGATGCTCGGCGGGCCGGCGGCGATCGGGCCCGGCGTGGGCGGGCGTGTGCCCAGCCTGGGGATAATGACCGCCGCGAGGGCCAGCCCGGCCGCCGCGGCCACCGCCGCCGCCCGACCCATGAACCGGACAACCCCGCGC
>JAEYVB010000176.1 GCA_023429345.1 Planctomycetota bacterium | reverse complement strand
CGCTCGTGGTCCCGGACGCGGGTGAAGATGCGCGGGTCGTGGCGGTCGCGGACCCAGCGCCCACCGGGGTCCGCCTTCCACATCTGCGTAATGGAGCCGTCGCCGTCGAGGTCCTCCGGCCCGTCCTCGTCGAAGAGACCGTCCCGGTCGCTGTCCACTTTCCGCCGATTGCCGCGCGATGTGCTCGAGTTCTGCACATCGCGGAACCACGCCTCGCGCCCGTCGGGATTCTGGCTGACCAGGAAGTAGAAACTGTAGTTGTCGACGATCTCGGTCAACTGTTGATTGTGCCCGTAGGCCTTGGTGAGGTACCAGAGCGAATAGAGCACGGCCTCGCCGGACTGGATCTCGTTCCCGTGCACGTTGCCGTCGATCCACATCGCGGGCTTCGACGTGTCCGGGCCGGTCTTGGCGGAGTTCACGATCGCGACCCAGAGGTCCCGCCCCTCGCCCGACTTGCCGATGTTCTCCAGCGTCACGAGCTCGGGGTAGGCCGCCGCGATCTTCCGGAGGTGCGCCTCGATCTCGTCGTACGTGTAGTAGCGATTGAACGCGATATCGTGCTTCGCCGGGATGTGCTGCTGTGCGGTGCAGGCGCCGGCGGGAACCAGGCAGGCCGCGGCCAAGAGCACCGAAAGCGAACGTTTGCGGTTCATCGCGCGGCCTCCGGGAGCTTGATGGTGACGGTTCGCTTGGGACCCACGGTCGGGGCGAAGGCAATCTTGATTTCACTGCCGGGCTGGCCGGTCACGATCCATTCCGTGTCCTCGATCCCGCCGTGCGCCGGGATGCCCCAGTGCCTCACGATCCGCTCGCCCGCGACGAGGCGCTCCAGGGGGAGTTCGATCGCAAGGATGGTCGGCAGGGCCCGCCGTGCCTTGACCCCGATCGCGGACATCGACGGCATGGCGCCATCGTTCGCCACCCGCACCGCGATCCGGTAAATGCCGGGCCCCAGGGCCTCGACCTCGGGCTCCTGCATCGCGACACGTGGCAACTCGCCGGCCAGGGAAGCGACGAACGCCGCCTGCTCCGCGGCCAGCCGCTCGGTCTCCTCTGCGGAAGGGTTGTGCTTGAACCCCGGCCTGAAGCCGCCAATCTCGACCACCCCGAGCTGCGGGTGTTCGAACGGCGTCCAATCAAGGAACTGCGACTCCTCGCCCGCGGACACGCGGTCCTCATCGAACTTCAGCCACTTCGCTTCATCGCCCGAGAGCGCCACTCCGGCCTGAGCCCGTGGGCCGCCGCCTCCCCCACCGCCGCCGCGGCCCCGCCCCCCGCCGCGGCCGCCCATCGCGCCACGCATGGCCTCGCGGAGTTTGGCTCGGTCTTCCTCGGAGAGCTTCTGCGCCTCCTCCATCAAGGTCCGCCGCTCCTCGGGCGAGGCGTTCCGGAACCGTTCGATCATGGCGTCCACTCCCGCCGGTTTCGGTTCCGTTTCCTGCTGCGGCTCGCCGTTCCCGTTCTCCGGCTTCTCGTCGGCCTTGGCCTCTGCCTTGATCTGGTCGGGTCTCACCCACACCTGGCTCTGGAAGGCGGGCACGCCGTAGCTGCCGTAACACCACCCCACGAAGCTCCCGGCGAGGTCCATGGGCGGGGCCTCATTGATCCTGGTCGCTTCCTTGTAGAGTTTGGCGATCTCTTCATAAACCTGCTTATCCCCCTGCTCGATGCCGAGAGGGACCTCGCCGGTCTCGTCCATCTTCCCGGCCTCGGGGATGTTGATCAGCGTGTCTCCTGGGCCATAGACCAGCACCGCAGCGATGTTGGGCGTGTCGAGCATCCAGCGCACGATCGCGTGCGATTCAGGCTCGCAGAGCTGGAAAGGCCCCGCGCCGTCCGTCAGCTCCGGCCAGCGGTAAGGGAAGTTCCTGTTGAGGTCGATGCCGCCGCCCGAACCGCCCGGCCCATCCTCGTTGAATCGTCCATCGCCGTCGTTGTCCTCACCCTCCACGAGGACCGCGTACTCCGCCCGCTCGCCCTTGGCACGATCGGCCGATTTCAGCAGCTTGGGGTTGTCGGGGTCGATCATGTGCTCCGCCCGCAGCCCTGTTCCCGGCCCCGGATTCCTGACACGCATCAGCGTGATGGCGCCATCGCCGTTCAGGTCGTCCGCCGGGTCTTCGTTCACCCGCCGGTCGCGGTCCGCGTCGGTTTCCGCGAACACGCGGCCGAAATCCAGCCGCACGTGCTCCTGATCCGCGTGCCAACTCATCGTGTCGGGATTGAGGCAGGGGATGATGTACACGGTCGTGGTCCTCAAGAGCCCCGCCGGCCCCCCGCAGAGCTGCGCGGCGAGTTCCACCGCGACATCGCTGCCGACGCGGTGGCGGCCGTCGATCCCGGCGACGATCAGCACCGCGGGCCGTTCCTCGGGCGGGGCTTGTTCCGCGTCCCCTACCGTGGCCAACCGGGCCACCAGCAGCGGGAAGCCCCGGCGGCTCGTCCCAATCTCTGCGACCTCGACCGTTTCGGGGTGACTCTCCGCCAGTTTCCGCAGAGCCGCGGCGTATTCACGGGGTCCTGAAAAGCCCTGCGGGGCGGTAAGGACAGGGGGCGGCGATGTGGGCGGCTCGGCCTGGGCCTGGCACGGGACGGGCGCGGCCGCGGCCAAGCCCGCCGCGAGAATCAGGGCGAGGGGGGTCTTCATCGGGATTGCCCTTGACAAGATGCGGAGTGCATTGGGAGGGGGAGAGCGGTCCGCCGGG
>JAEYVB010000173.1 GCA_023429345.1 Planctomycetota bacterium | reverse complement strand
CGTCGATCACCCGCCGGTACGCGTCGAAGCCGGCGAACCGCCGCTCCGGAGCGACGTCGAGCTGTGACAGGGTCCCCGAGCGTCGGCCCTCCTCCGCCGGCTGCCCCAGCGCCCCCGTGATCTGCGCAAGGCTCCCCTCCAGCCGGTCGGCGAAGGCGTCGCCCATCGCGTACAGCACCGCCCCGGGATCCGCGGCCAACGCCTGCAGCGCTGCCCCCGTCCCGCGCCCCCCGCACCCGATCAGCCCCACGCGCAGGCGGTCCGAGCCGCCCGGGACAGTCATCCCCCGCAGCGGGCTCAGCAGCGGCCCGCCCAGCGCCGACCCCGCCAGGAGGCCCGAAGAGATCTTCACAAAGTCGCGACGCGTCATGCCGGTGTGCGGTTCACTCACGGATCGGTCTCCACTCCGAGCGGCGATCCGCCGGATTCACGTGCCCAGTTCCTCACGCACCCGCACGAGCAGGTCGCGCGTCATTCGCACACCCTCGGCCTCGGTGTGCTTCTGCCCCTCGTACTCGATGCCGATGTGCCCGCGGTACCCGGCGCCGGTCACGATACGCAGCATGCGGCGGTAGTCCGTCTTCGTCTCGTCGCCCCGGGCGTCGAACTCGTGCGATTTCGCGCTCACCGCCTTCGCAAACGGCATCAGCTCCGTCACCCCCCGGTAGCGGTCGTACTCGTAGAAGTTCCCGAAGTCCGGCAGCGTCCCGCACCGCGGATGGTCCACCCGCTTCATCACCGCGGCCAGCCAGTCCCCGTGCGAAGAGAGCCCCCCGTGGTTCTCGACCAGCACGTTCAGCCCCAGCGGCTCCGCGTGCTCGCACAGCCGCCGCAGCCCATCCGCCGCAAGCCGCTCCTGCTCCTCGCGCGCCCCCGCGCTCGCCGCGTTCACGCGGATCGAATGGCACCCGAGCGCCTTGGCCGCCTCCAGCCACGGCCGATGCTTCTCGACCGCGGCCGCCCGCTTCCCGTCGTCCGGATCCCCGAGGTTCCCCTCCCCATCGCACATGATCAGCAGGCTCGCGACACCGACATCCCCGCACCGCTTCTTCAGCTCGGCGATGTACTTGGCGCCCCGCTCTTTGAAGAACGTGCTGACGTACTCCACCGCCTCTAGCCCAAACTCTTCCCGCGCTGTCTTGGGGAAATCCAGATGATCGAGCCCCCCCGCCCCGAGCCTCCGGTGCAGCGACCACTCCGCCAGCGAGATCCGAAAGAGCGGGGCATCGCCCCCCTCCGCCTCCCCGTCCACGTCCGCGCCACGCTGCGCCGTTCCCGTCGGCCGCGGCCGGCCCCAGCACGGAATCGCTGCCGCCAGGGCCGCCGCGGCCCCCAGCGCCAAGACCTCCCGCCGAGTTTGGGGCCGCTCACCAGGCACGCACGCGTCTCCACGCCGCCGGAACGGAACTCCGGGCTCCTCACCCTACCCAGAACCGCGAGCGCGTGCAAACCCCCGGGCGCCGCGGCGCCTCAGCGCGCCGAGGATTGGCGGCGATTCGAACTCAGGGACAGCCGCCGGCGAACCGCTGGAGGAAGCAGCTGAAATCGGCGACGTTGAGTTGGGGGATCGAACTTGAGCCGTCGCAGTTCGCCAGAACACTGCCGGACGCGAACTGCTGCAGGAAGCAGGTGAAATCGGCGACGTTCAACGCCGGGGCGGCGGTGCTGCCGTCACAGTTCGCATAGCACGTTATCAGCGGCGGGATCGCGCCGAGCGCATCGCCCGCGTGCGCGCGGCCCGCGCCCAGGAGCCCCGTCAGCGACGGGTTCTGGGCGGTTACATCGGTCGATGTCAGGGTGAGCGTGTCCGCGAGCTGCGCTGCCGAGAGTGCGGGCGCGTACGACCTCAGGAGCGCGGCGGCCCCGGAAACCCACGGCGCCGACAGGCTCGTGCCGCTTCCCTGTCCGTACAGGCCCCCGGGCAAGGGCCCGACGATACCGACGCCCGGGGCCGCGATACCGACATAGCTCCCGAAGTCGCTGAAGGGCGCCTTCGCGTCGAGAGCGTCCGTGGCGGCGACCGCGAGAACGCCCGGATAGGCGGCCGGATAAAACGGCGGGTCCTGCCGATCCCGGTTGCCCGTCGCGGCGACCAGCAGCACGTCCATCGAAAGGGCATTCTCCACCGCGTCGAGCACGGCCTGACTCGGGACCGTCGAACCGACGCTCATGTTGATAACGGCCGCGCCGGAGGCCGCGGCGGCGTCGATGGCCTGCGCGAGAGCAAATGCCGACCCGTTTCCGTCGCTGTCCAGCACCTTGAACGCGACCAGGCCGGCGCTCGGGGCGACGAGGGAGGCGATGCCCGCCACCATGGTGCCGTGCCCCGTCATCTCGTCGACGAGGCCGTCGTTATCGTCGTCCAAGCCGTTGGGAAGGTCGCCGGTGTTCGGCGTGTTGTCGACGAAGTTGAAACCCGCCACCGCGCGGCCGGCCAAGGCCGGGTGTTCGGTGTCGATCCCGGTATCCAGAATCGCGATGACCGGCGCGGGGCCCGCCGCCGGCGGGAGCGAAGCCGGGATCTGCAGCAAGGGGATCGCGTACTGCTCGACGTAGTTCTGGTAGGTCGAGCTCAGGAAGAAGCTCTGCGTCTGCCCGCCGGGCGCGATCTGAACGACATTGTGCTCGGCCCAGACCAGCCGGCCATCGCCGTTGAGCGCGGTGAGGATCGCCTCCAGATTGGCCGCCGGGGGGAACTCCAGAAGGAAGGTGCGTCGGGAAGGGATCGATCGCGAAACCGAACCGCCATAGCTGGACGCGACCGCCTCGGCGATGTGGTTGGGCTGCAGTCGGATGATGCACTGCTGCGGCGTGGAGACCGCCGGGGGGCCACCGCTCTGGGCAGATGCGGTGACGATCATCCCCGCTACTGCCAGCAAGCCGGTGCTCAACTGTCGGCTGAAACGGCTCACGGCGCTCCGATCACGAAAAACGGCGACCAGAGAACAGGGTGCAGACCTCGAACGATCGCCTCTTGTTGTACCTGCTGGAGCCCCTCTGCCAGCGACCGTCCGCGGGTACTTTCCAGAGCATACCACTGTTCGTAGATTTGGCCAAGTAATTCGGTCGTTGTACGGTCGTGAACGGGCCAAAGAGTGCCGAGAACCGCGTTCGCCCCCGCGCCCAGGAAGGCCCGGATGAGACCTGAGAACTCATCGCCGGCTTCCACGTTGACTTTCCCCGTCTCGCACCCGCTCAGCGTGACGATCGCCTGGTCGAGGGGGAGCCGGAGAACGTCACGGCCGCCGAGCCATCCATCGGCAAGCTTCAGGCCGGACACACCGCCCGCGATCGGCTGAAAAACCCCGTGGCAGGCGAAATGCACGATCGGCCGCCCTTCGCAGGCAGCGCCGACGGCCCCGATGGTGGCCTCCGCCCCGGCGAGCAGATCAACGCTGCGCAGCGAACGCGCCAACTGCTGGCCCTCGGCGGCGATATCGGGCGCGGCCTCGTCGGGGACGGCGATGATCAAGGGTGCGCATCCGCCGCCGGCCTGGTCCGGGCGTTCGGCCAGGATCGCCATCGCAGAGCCGCTGGGAACCCGGAGGGTTACCAGGGATTGGCAGAGGTACCTGTCTCGCAGCCTCAGCGCATGGAACGGGACGCCGTGGAGTGCCCCGGAAGGGCCCACGACAAGGCCCCGGATGGCTGGTATGTGTTCCTCGAGAGGTCCGAGCACAAGGGCCCCGAGTTCGGTCAGCAGCCGATCCATCCTCGCGGGGGAGGCCGGGAGCCCCGCCCCCACTTTCGCGATGCACTTGGCCGCCTCGAACTGCAGCGCATCGGCGAGTTGATCGAGGCGTGCTTCCTCTCCAAGCTCAACGAGCCGGTACCCGTCGTTCCAGACCAGAAACGCCCGCATCGCGCCGCGGTCGGGGAAGCACTCGAGCAGCGCCCACCCCGATGGCAACTTCGACTGTACTCCCCGGAGGTCGGCGGGTGATGCCGCGAACTCGCGGTACCCGCGTCGCGCCGAGGCCCGCGCCTCGGCCTCTTCGAGATCGCGCTCCGCCCGCAGGACCCGGGATGCCACCTCGGACCGTTCGTTCTCCGGTCCGCGTGCATCGTGCAGGCGATTGATGAGGGCACGCAGGTTCAGGAGGGACCGTTCCACTCCGGCAAGATCGGGGTCAGGCTGGCCGGCGGGCGCCCCGCTCCCGTGCATCAGGAGCGAAACGAGCGATCCGGACTTCCCGAGCTGAACGGCCTCGAATGCTCGATCCAGCGCTCCGATCGCGATGAGCTCGGACGCGGTGTCGGCAAAAATCTCCGCGGTGGACGAGGCGAACACCGACCGGAAGCGATCCAGCGGGAGCGAGCCCCGGAGTCGTGCGGCTCCATGCGAGGCTTTCTCGAACTCCTCGGCCGCTTCGTCGTGGAGCCCGAGCGCCGAGAGACTCCGACCCCTGAGGTGCCGGGCGTGGGGCAGCACGTGGAAGAGTCCAATCGATTCCCCACCGCTCACCGCAGCCCCGGCCTCGAAGAGCGCTCGTTGATGATCCCCCGCCGCGAGCGCATCCTGGGAGAGCAGGATGTGCCCGAAGACGAGATCCGTCGGACGCTCCGCCAGCTGCCGCATGGCTTCGCGGACGCTTTCTGTTCCCGCGTCCCGGTCCCCGCGCATGAGCTGGATCTGCCCGATCGTCAGCCGCGCCCGCGCGGCCGACAGAGGCTGACCGGCGGCCGCGAATCCTGACTCGGCGATCCCCGCCGGTTCGAGCGCTGCGGGAAGCTCGCCCCGGAGCGCGAGGACTCTCGCCAACCCCAGGCAGGCCCGCGCCGATTCGACCCGCAGCTTCTGCGCCTCGAGCACCGGAATGGCCCGCCGGTACGAATCCATCGCTTCGTCGAGGAGCCCGATGCCGAACTGAACCTCCGCCTGCTCGATCGACAGTCGGGCGGCGTCCCCCTCGGCCGCGGCGTCCTGGAGCCGGAGCCTGGCCCGCTCGAACCGGTGCAGCGACTCGCCCATGCGTCCCTGGCGCGAAAGAAGATCGGCGAGGTTCCCCTCGACGATGGAGGCTGCCCGGGCGGCGCCGCACCGCTCGAACTCGCCGAGCGCCTGGGCGAAGGCGACCTCCGCCTCTGCGAAGTCGCAGAGGTCCAGCAGCGCCTCGCCCCGATTGCTCTGGATCTGGGCGCGGATCATCCCGTTCTCCGCCAGCGGGGGCAGGGCGCGGTCGAAATGCTGCAAGGCGTCGCGGGGCCGGTCGAGCATCCGGCAGATGACCCCCAGGTTGACATCCGCCTTCGCCGCCGAGACCGATTCTCCTCGCGAGGTAAGCTCCTCGCGGGACCGCTCACCGATCTCGAGCGCCTCTCGCAGCCGTCCCAACCGGGCCAGCGTGTGAACCAGGGCCAGCCCCGCCCGGGCCGCCTCCACGGGGGCCTCCTCGCCGGCCACGCTCAGGGCCTCGGTGAGCACACGGTGTGCCTCATCGAAGCGGTTTGCATAGTTCAGCGCCTGCCCCAGGGCGCGCCGGAACCGGGCCCGGACCGCCGCGGGGAATGACGCGTCCGCCGCCCCGACCAGGCGTTCGCCGGCATCAACGGCCAGCGCCGTTTCCGAGACGGCGAGTTGTTCAGCGGCATCGCCCAGCAGGATCAACTCCGCCGGCGTGGCGTTGCGCAGGATGTCGCGCGCCGTCAACGATCCCAGGGCGAGTCGGCGAACCATCGACAGGAGATCGTCCGGGTGCTGGCTCATTCCAGACGGAGTTCTCGCACCAGGAACGGCGGTTCGCTCCCGACGGCGACCGAATAGCACCCCGCCGGAAGGATGCACCGGAACATCCCTTCGGCGTCCGGGACCATATCCGCGAAGATCCTGTCCTGGCCGACAATCACGACGCGGGGCCACGCACCGTCGCGCTCCCGCGCCTCCACTTGTCCGGTGATCGAAAACTCCCCTCCCGCCCGAACGGGCGGCTCTACTCGAAGGAACATCTCGTGTGCCTTGGCCGTGTAGAGAAGCTGGAATCCCGATGCGCCCCCGCGAAACCCCGGCATGGCGGCCGCGGCCCGGGAATCCAGCCGCAGATCCGCGACCAGAGCCGCTGCCCGTTCCATCAGGTCCCGGATCGCCGCGGAGACCCCCGAGGGCATCAGCTCCCGTGCTCTCCGAACGGCGTGGTCGGGCGGGTCAGGATCCGCCAATGCGTCCCGAAGCAAGGTTTCAACGCGGCTATCAGTCATAGATCACCTGTTGCAATCAAAGGAGCACGTTGCCGCCGCGCTGATACATAGTTACCCACCACGATTTGACCGGAAAATGTCGGCGAGCTTCTGGAGGCACCGGCCCCGCGTGGGTCCGATGCTTCCGATCGGAATACCCAGCCGCGCTGATATCCGCGTGTATTCCGGCGGGGATGTGCCAAAGAGTTCCAT
>JAEYVB010000172.1 GCA_023429345.1 Planctomycetota bacterium | reverse complement strand
CCCCCGCCCCCATCTCCAAGCCGTCCGCCACCGACCGCGTCTTCAACTTCTCCGCCGGCCCCGGCTGCCTGCCGGAGGAAGTGCTGAGGCAGGTGCAGCAGGATGTCTGGAACATCGGCGGCTCGGGGATCGGCATCCTCGAGCACAGCCACCGCGGCAAGGTCGTCGACAAGGTCTTCGAGGAGTGCGAGGCGACCATCCGCCGCATCGGCAGCGTGCCGCAGAACTACCGCATCCTCTTCCTCACCGGCGGCGCCAGCGCCCAGAACCACATGATCCCCATGAACTTCATGGGCCCGGGCAAGACCGGCGACTACCTCATCACCGGCAACTGGTCGCAGAAGACCTACGACCAGGCCGCGAAGTTCGCCGCCGCCCCCGGCGGCCGCTTCGGCAAGGCCCACATCGCCGTCACCACCAAGGACAAGAACCACAGCTACATCCCCGGCGATGAAGAGATCAAATACTCCGATAGCCCCGCCTACATCCACTACTGCTCCAACAACACGCTCTTCGGCACCGAGTGGTTCCGCGTGCCGCGGGTGCCCAATGGCGTCCCCCTGATCTGCGACGCCTCCAGCCACTTCTACAGCCGCCCCCTCGACTTCTCGAAGTTCGCGATGGTCTACGCCGGCGCCCAGAAGAACATGGGCCCCGCCGGCACCACGCTCTGCATCATCCGCGACGACCTCGTCGAGGCGGGCGACCCGCATATCGCCGAGCTCCTCCAGTACCGCACCTTCGTCCCCGAGCTCTCCCGCCCCAACACGCCCCCGGTGTTCGCGATCTACGTGATGGGCCTGGTGGCCAAGTGGATCGAGGGCTTCGGCGGCCTCGCGAAGATGCAGCAGCACAACGAGGAGAAGGCCGGCCTCATCTACGCCGCGATGGATGAGGGCTTCTATAAGGGCCACGCCCGCAAGGAAGACCGCAGCCTGATGAACATCACCTTCCGCTGCCCGACGCCCGAGCTCGACGAGGCCTTCCTCGCCGAGGGCAAGAAGCGCGGCCTCGACGGCATGAAGGGCCACCGCTCCACCGGCGGCATGCGGGCCAGCACCTACAACGCCTTCCCCCGCGCCGGCTGCGCCGCGCTGGCCGAGTTCATGCGCGACTTCGCCAAGAAGCACGGCTGAACGACGGTCGGGCCGCAATCAACGAATCACGGGCCCGCTCCGGCGGGCCTCTTTCATTTCAGCCCCGCGACAAACCGCGCCACGCGGTCCATGCCCTTGTTGATCGTCTCTTCCGAGCAGGCGAACGAGAAGCGGATGTGGTTCTTCCCCGCCCCGCCGAACTCCTCCCCCGGCACCACCGCGACGTGCGCCTCCTCCAGCAGGGCCGCGGCCACATCGATCGAACTCTTCAGCTCTGCACCCCCCGCGCTCCGCCGCCCGAACCACGCCGAAATGTCGGGGAACAGATAGAAGGCCCCCGTCGGCTTCGGCGCATCCATGCCGGGGATCGCCCGGGCCCGCTCATCCATCAGCCTGGCCCGCTTGGCGAACTCGTCCCGGAACGCAGCGTGGTGCTCCCCGCACTCCTTCAGCGCCACCCGGATTGCCGGGTACAGGAAGCTAGTGATGCAGCTGGTCATCTGCCCCTGCAGGGCATCCATCCCCTTGATCAACCGCAGCCCGAAGTCCCCGCTCGCCGCCGCGTACCCCACCCGCCACCCCGTCATCGCGAACGCCTTCGAGAGCCCGTTGATCGTCACCGTCCGCTCCGCCACCGCCGGCAGCGAGCCGACCGAGAAGTGGGGGATTCCCCCGTACACGATCTTCTCGTAGATCTCGTCCACCACGACCGTGAGCTGCGGCGCCACCGTGGCCGCGGCCTCCGCGATCACCCCCGCCAGCGCCCGCAGCTCCTCCGGCGTGTACATCGTCCCGCACGGGTTGCTGGGCGTGTTGAGGATGAGCATCCGTGACCGCGGCGTGATCGCCGCCCGGAGCTGCTCGGGCGTCATCCGGAAACCGTTGGAGGCGGCCGTGGGGATCTCGACCACCCGCCCGCCGGCCAGCCCGGCGATCGGCGCGTAGCTCACCCACGCCGGGACGGGCAGCAGCACCTCGTCCGCCCCCGGGTCCCCCAGCAGGCAGTGGGCGACCAGGTAGAGAGATTGCTTGGCCCCCGTCGAGATCGCGACGTGATCCCCCGTGACGCCCGGCAGCCCGTTCTCGTGGGTGAGCTTCTCGGCGATGACCGCCCGGGTCTCCGGGTCCCCCAGCGTCGGCATGTAATGGGTCTGACCGCTCTCGAGGGCCTTGATCGCCGCCCGCCGGATGGGCTCGGGCGTGTCAAAGTCCGGCTCCCCGGTGCTGAAACTCACGATATCGACGCCCTGGCGGGCCAGGGCCTTGGCCTTGGCCATGACGGCCAGGGTCGCCGGGGCCTTCAGCGCGGTCACTCGCTCGGACAAACGCAGCATCGGGGCGGGCATCGTCCACAGGATAGCCCGAAACCCCCTTATCCTGCCGGTTCAGCGGCTCGGGAGGGGCCCCCGCCGGCCCGGGCGGGGTTTGATCCCCCTCGGCCGCTGGGCTACCATCGCCGGTCCGATCTCAAGCCCTGCGCCCCTGGTGCAGGCCCGGGGGTCGGTCTTACCCCGCCTTACCCTACCCAAGGATTGCAACCGGCATGGCCATCGCCCTGGAACGCAGGCAGCAGATCATCGGCGACTACAAGCTCTCCGACTCCGACACCGGCTCCGCCGACGTCCAGATCGCGCTGCTCACCGAGAAGATCACTGCTCTTTCGGATCACCTGAAGGAGCATCCCAAGGACCACCACAGCCGCCGCGGCCTGATCATGATGGTCGGCAAGCGCAACCGGCTCCTGCGGTACCTGATGCAGACCGACCGCGAGCGCTACCTGGGCGTCATCGGGCGTCTGGGCCTCCGCAAGTAGACGAATCATCGGGCACGCGCCGGGAACGGCGCGTGCTTGTTTATCCGGCCTTGTCCCGCCTGGCTGGCAGTGGACAAGCGGCAGCCAGACGGCTCGCCCCCTCCCGGGCTGAGATCCATCCGACAGACTGCCTCTTGTCTTCTGCCACTGGGGCCCACAGGGGGCTACGGGGGGCCGGCACCTATCGGCCCGTCGCGCCCGAGAAGTCTTCGGCGGCGCGCAGGGCTCAGCTTCCGCAGAAGGATTGACAACATGACAGAGTCACTCGGGACCGTCCGCGTCGAGCGCGAGATCGGCGGCCGCACGCTCATCCTCGAGACCGGCAAGGTCGCCAAGCTGTGCGATGCCGCCGTGCTCGCCACCTACGGCGGCACGACCGTGCTCGCCACCGTGGTCCGCGCCGCCCCGCGCGAGGGCCTGGACTTCTTCCCCCTCACCGTCGACTACCGCGAGAAGACCGGCGCGGCCGGCAAGTTCCCCGGCGGCTTCCGCAAGCGCGAGGGCGCCCCGAACGAGAAGGAAATCCTCACGATGCGGATGATCGACCGGCCGATCCGTCCGCTCTTCCCCGACGGCTTCATCGACGAGGTCCAGATCCAGTGCTGGGTCATGAGCCACGACCAGGAGAACGACAGCGACGTCCTGGCCGGCACCGCCGCCTCCGCCGCTCTGGCCCTGAGCGACTGCCCCTTCGAGGGCCCCATCGCGACGGTCCGCATCGGGCGCATCCACACGGATGACGGCCCGCAGTTCGCCATCAACCCCACCGTCTCCCAGATGGATTTCTCCGACCTTGACATGGTCCTCTGCGGCCACAAGGACGGGATCAACATGATCGAGGTCGGCGCTGCCGAGGTGAACGAGGCCGACATGCTCGCCGCCGTCGACTTCGGCTACGGCCACATCAAGGAGATCCTCGCCGCGATCGACGAGCTCCAGTCCAAAGCCGGCAAGGAGAAGCGGATGGGCGAGCTCGCCCTCCCCTCCGAGGAGGTCACGGCCGAGGTCAAGCGCCTCGCCGAGGCGGAGCTGACGACCATCCGCCAGATCAAGAGCAAGGCCGAGCGCGGGGAGAAGACCGACGCCCTCCGCGCCCGCGTGCTCGACGAGCATTTCAAGCTCAACGCCGCCGGCAACTACGAGCAGTACGCCACCAGCGTGAAGCGCCGCTCCCAGGCCAAGGAGGCCTTCAAGCGCCTCGAAGAGAAGATCACCCGCCGCCTCATCGTCGAGAATGGGACCCGCGCCGACGGCCGCAAGCCCACCGAGATCCGCCCCATCGAGGGCCAGGTCGGCATCTTCGCCCGCACCCACGGCTCCGCCTTCTTCCAGCGCGGAGAGACGCAGAGCCTCGTCTCCTGCACGCTCGGCACCGGCAAGGACGAGCAGATCATCGACGGCCTCATCCCCGAGTACACCAAGAAGTTCACGCTGCACTACAACTTCCCGCCCTTCTCGACCGGCGAGGCCAAGCGCATCACCGGCCCCGGTCGCCGCGAGATCGGCCACGGCGCCCTCGCCGAGCGATCCCTCATGGGTATCCTCCCCAGCCCCGAGGTCTTCCCCTACACCATCCGCGTCGTCAGCGACATCACCGAATCCAACGGCAGCTCGTCGATGGCCTCGGTCTGCGGCGGCTGCCTCGCCCTGATGGACGCCGGCGTTCCCATCACCGCGATGTGCGCCGGCATCTCCATCGGCCGCTTCAGCAACGACGACGACACCAAGGAGCTCTTCGTCACCGACATCATCGGCGAGGAGGACTTCTTCGGCGACATGGACTTCAAGGTCTCCGGCACCCGCGACGGGATCACGGGCATCCAGGTCGACCTCAAGGCCCGCGGCCTGAACCTCGGCCAGATCGAGAAGATCCTCGAGCAGGCCCGCGTCGGCCGCCTCGAGATCCTCGACATCATGGCCGGCATCATCGCCGAGCCCCGCCCCGAGATCAGCGTCCACGCCCCGCGCCTCGTCACCCTCAAGATCGACCCCGAGAAGATCGGCAAGCTCATCGGCCCCGGCGGCAAGATGATCCGCGGTCTGCAGGAGCGTTACGGCGTTTCCATTGACGTCGAGGACGACGGCACCGTCACGATCGCCAGCCCCAACGGCGAGCTCATCGCCGGTGCTCGCGCCGAGATCGAGGCCCTCACCGAGGAGATCAAGGTCGGCACGATCTACACCGGAAAGGTCGTCAGCACCAAGGACTTCGGCGCCTTCGTCGAGATCGCGACCGGCACCGACGGCATGTGCCACATCTCCGAGCTCGCCGACGGCTACGTGCAGGCGGTCAGCGACGTCGTCCGCATCGGCGACATCGTGAAGGTCAAGGTCATTCTCGTTGACGACCAGGGCCGCATCAAGCTCAGCCGCAAGGCCGCGCTCGCCGAGATGGGCGAGGGCGCCACCGACGGCGCCAGCGGCGTTCCCGGCCAGGCC
>JAEYVB010000031.1 GCA_023429345.1 Planctomycetota bacterium | reverse complement strand
GGAATGGGGAGGGGGGTTGGGAGGGGGGCACGGGGGACACGGGCTGGAAGCCCGTGCTACGGGCGCCGATCGTGAGCGTCACCGTGCCGTTGGTCGAGCAGGTCCCGGAGCGGGCGGCGGCGGACTTTTTCTCTTCGCGGCGGCTGAGGCCCTCGACGAAGATGTCCGCCTCGGTGCCGACCTGCTCGAGGCTTATCTCGTGGGCGATCTCGCTCGTCAGGTCGAGGAGCTCGGCGTTGCGGCGGCGCTTGACGGCGTCGGGGACATCGTCGGCGAGCTTGCTCTCGGCGATGGTGCCGGGGCGGGGGGAGTACTTGAAGATGAAGCAGTTCTTGTAGCGGGCCTTCTTCAGGAGCTCGACGGTGGCGCGGTGGTCCTCCTCGGTCTCGGTGGGGAAGCCGACGATGATGTCGCCCGAGAGCATGAGGGGGCGGCCGAGCTCCGGCTGGTGCAGATGGGCGCGGGCGCGGTCGAGGAAGTCGAGGTACTCGCCCACGGTGTACCCGCGGTTCATCAGCGTGAGGATGCGGTCGGAGCCGGACTGCCCGGGCACGTGCAGGTAGCGGCAGATGCGGGGGTGGTCGCGGATGACCTCGAGGACATCGTCGCCGAAGTCGCGCGGGTAGCTGGTGACGAAGCGCAGGCGCTGGATGGCGGGGACCTGGTCGTGGATCTGCGCCAGGAGGTCGGCGAAGGTGGTGGTGCTGGTCCCGGCGAAGGGGTCGCGGCGGTGGCCCGCCGGCCCGCCCGCGTAGGAGCGGCCCTTCTGCGGCTGGGTGATGCCGCCGACGGTGACCGCGGCGCTGTGCTCGAAGCGGTAGTGGTTGACGGTCTGGCCGAGGAGCGTGACCTCGATGACGCCGCTGTCGGCGAGCTTTTTGCACTCGTCGATGATGTGGCGGGGCGGGCGGTGGACCTCGGCGCCGCGGGTGAAGGGGACGACGCAGTAGGTGCAGAACTTGTTGCAGCCGCGGGTGATGCGGACGTAGGCGGAGGTGCGGCGGGCGGTGTCATCGCCGTCGATGGGGGAGACGGCGCGGGAGAGGTCGAGGAGCTCGAGGGAGTCGGCGGCCGCGGCGAGGGTGGAGGTGCGGCGCGAGGCGGAGCCCTGGAGGGCGACCTGGGAGGCGGAGACGAGCTCCCGCTTGGGTCGGATGTCGGAGGTCGGATTCCGGAGTTTTGACGTCGCATCGTCCGACATCAGGGATGCCCGGGTGCGGACGGCGTTGTCGAGGAGGGCGGGGAGCTTGTCGAGCTCGCCGGGGCCGCAGAGGACATCGACGACGGGCATGCGCTTGATCAGAGAGACGCCGTCGCGTTCGGCCATGCAGCCGAGGACGCCGACGACGAGGCCGGGGCGGTCCTTCTTCTTGAGGGCCATCTCTCCGAGGCGGCTCCAGACCTTCTGCTCGGCGTGCTCACGGACGGAGCAGGTGTTGTAGAGGACGACATCGGCGTCGGCGGCGTGCTCGGTGAAGCGGTAGCCCAGGCTGCGGAGCTGGCCGGCGACGAGCTCGGAGTCGAGCTCGTTCATCTGGCAGCCGAAGGTTTCGAGGTAGACGGACTTGGGCATGGGAAGGGGATGTTAGGGGCTCGGGGGAGCCGGAATGCCGCCGCTTGCCGGGATATGCGGGGCATTGGAGCGGGGGAGTTCGACGATGACGGCCGAGTGATCCCATTCCTGCGCGAGGATCCGGGAGGTGTCCAGGAAGACGAGCGGGCCGTGCTTGAGTGACGGTTCGCGTGCGATCAGAGAACCGGTTTCTATGTCGATGAGAAGAGTGTGCTCACTGCTGGCCACCACCCGGCGGCCGTCCGGGGAGATGGTGATCTTGTACCAGACCTCGTGGTCGAACGGGGGGGTTCCGGCGCGTGGCGTGTGGAGACGCGCGAGTTCGCGTGATGTGGCGAGGTCCCATACGTGGATGGATGTAGGGCGATCGACGCCGTCAAGGATATAAAAAAGGCTCTTGTGTTTGATGGGGTTCACCCAGACGGAGGAGGCTGCCAGATAGCGGCCGTCGGGGGTGAGGGAGAGCGACACGGCGGTCTCAGGGCACGAGAACCGGGCGACGGGGCGGCCGGTTTCGAGGTTGTTCACGCGGATGGTCGAGCCGCTAGCGATCGCGACGACCGTGTCCGAGAGGGCGGCCGCGCCCGGGGAACGCAGGGGAAGCGAGCGCCGGAGCTCTCCGGTTTCGAGGCTGCGCACCTGGAGCGATTCGGGCGTGACCGCCAGGAGCTCAGCGCCATCGCGGCTGATGAGCAATGGGCCGGCGTAATGATGGAGGTGCCATTGAGGCTGGAGCGTTTGGGCGTTGAAGCACGCAAGCCGGCCTAGGTGTCGGGTTCCTGCGAGTTCCTTCGTTCCAATCACCATGAAACGGCCGTTCGGGTCGAGTGCCAGCGACGCGGATATCAGCCGGTCGCCCGGCTTGAGATCGACTTCGCGACGAAAGCCTTCCTCCCAGATGTGGACCAATCCCGTGTGGCTCACTGCGACGGTGCGCGAGGCGTCGGCGGATTCTGCCACAGCGAGCAGTGTCTGCCCGCGATCCTGTGGCGTAGCAAAGTGGGCGAGCCGCGGCCAGTTGATGCCGGGCGCGGATTCGGCGCTGTTCAACTCTGCGAGTGGAGGGTTGGGTGCGCAGGCGGCGAGGAGGAGAGAAAGGACGGTGCATAGGAGGAGTCGCATGCGGGTCATCCAGTCATGCTAAGGGATGGCTGGAGGGACTCGAACGGGGGATCCGCCTGCGGCGGATGCTCCGGGCGGAAGCCCGGAGCCACGGGCGAGGGGTAGGTGGTCACCTGATCCGCCTGCGGCGGATGCTCCGGACGGGAGGCCGGAGCCACGGAGGGGCGGGGGGGTTTGGGGGGGGAGGCGAGGCGGAGGA
>JAEYVB010000084.1 GCA_023429345.1 Planctomycetota bacterium | reverse complement strand
GACGTACCCGTCCCGCCACGCTCGCGCGAGGTGCTCGATCCTGCCGTACCCGCGGTAGTACCCGCCGGACTCGCCCGTCAGCACCGTGCGGAGCGCGTGGTGGAAGTCGTCGTTCCACTGCGCGTCAAGGCCGTACCCCCCGAGCTCCGGTGGCCGCAGCAGTCGCGCATCGTTCGCCGCGCTCTCCGCGATGATGTGCACCCGCCGCCCCAGTTCCACCGCGCGGTTGTGGGCGGCGGCGGCGAGCTCCTGCACGAAGGGCAGGGGCGAAGGGTCGACGATCGCGTGCACCGCATCCAGCCGCAGGCCGTCCAGGTGGCAATCATCGAGCCAGTAGAGGGCGTTCTCGATGAAGAACCGCCGCACGTGATCCGCGTGCGCTCCGTCGAAGTTCAGCGCCCTGCCCCACGGGGTCTTGTACCGGTCCGTGAAGTACGGCCCGAAGCTCGCGAGATAGTTCCCCTCGGGGCCGAGGTGGTTGTACACCACATCCAGGAGCACGGCCATGCCGCGCGCGTGCGCCTCGTTGACCAGGGCCCGGAGGCCCCGAGGCCCGCCGTAAGTGTTCTGCGCCGCGAAGTGCCCCACCCCGTCGTACCCCCAGTTCCGCCCGCCGGGGAACTGCGCGATCGGCATGAGCTCGATCGCCGTGATCCCCAGGTCCGCCAGCCTGTCCAGGTGAGGGATGATCGCCTCGAACGTCCCTTCGGATGTGTACACGCCCACGTGCAGCTCGTAGATCACCAGCCTCGACGCCGGCAGCCCCGTCCACCGGTCGTCCGTCCACGCGTGCGATGCGTCCACCACCTCGGAGAGCCCGTGCGGCCCCTTGGGCTGCAACCGTGACGCCGGGTCGGGGAGGACCGGCCCGCCATCGACCGAAAACCCGTACCGCGAACCCGGGCCGGCCTCCGGAACATCAAGCGCGTGGTACCCCTCGGAGGCTCCGTCCATGGGACGTCTGCCGCCGTCGAGGTGCAGTTCCACCCGCTTCGCCGCGGGGGCCCAGACTACAAACCGCACACCCCCGGAGCGCAGCAGGCTCGCTCCCAGCCGAGAGCCGATCATCGACGGGCCCCCCGTGTCCGCGGCCGGCGTCCGCCGGGCCGTCCCCGCGCGGCCATCAGCTGTTCGATCAGCGCACCGAACTCGCGCGACCGGCCGATCTGCTCCAGGCTCTTGCGGCACTTCCGCCGCCACGCCGGAAACTCGGCCACGCCCGGCACATTCTGCGGCTCGGTCTCGAGCCACAGGTCCTCCAGCGTCACCAGCACGATCTCCGCATCGCTCGCCGCCAGTTCCATGAGCAGTGACCGTAGCGCCGCGGGCGCATCCGCCCGCCGCTCCCCCCTCTTGGCCGCGGCGAACCGCAGGATCGCCTCGCGGATCTGGTCCCGCGCCGCCCGCTCCGCCGCGGCCCCGCGCCGGTCGATCAACCCCAGCTTTAGCCGCAGGTCAATCTCCTTACCGCTGAGATACCCCGCGAAGGTCGGCGTGTCGTGCGTATTCAGGCCCGCCAGGTGCCCGGCGGGCGCTGTCGCCATCGGGCGTTTCTCGTCCGGCGAGAGGGCAAACTGCCCCACGAACATCCGGAGCGTCCCGTGCCGGTCCATCGCGCGGTTCACCTCCTCGGGCACCGTCCCCAGGTTCTCACCGATGACGCCCGCCCCCGCCCGGTGGGCCTCGATGCTCAGCACCGCGAAGAGCTCCTCGACCGGGTACCGCACGTACACGCCATCCCGCGTATCGATCCCCTCGGGGATCCAGAACAGTCGGTACAGCCCCATGACATGGTCGATCCGCAGGAGCTTGCAGTAGGTGAAATGGTTCCGCAGGCACGCGGCCAGGTACGCGTGCCCGTCGCGCCGGGACCGCTCCGGGTGCGGCGGCGGGAACCCCCAGCTCTGCCCGCCCTCAAAGAGCGCATCCGGCGGGGCTCCCACCGAGACCCCCTGGACGAAGTCCTCGCCGTGCCGCCACGTGTCGTACCCCCGCGCATGAACGCCCACCGGCAGATCGAGGTACAGCTCCGCGCCCGTCGTCCGAAGCGTCCGGAGTTGCCGATCCATCAGGTACTGCACGAAGGTGTGGTACTGGCAGCCCGGGCCCCGCGCCCGCGGCAGCCGCCCCGCCCGCGCGCCCGCCGGCCAGCGCTCCCACGTGTCGCCGCGCTGCTCCGCGTAAGCGCGGAACGCGGCGTACTCCTCCAGCTCCGGTCGCGACGCGACAAAGGCCCGGATCGCGCGGGCCGTCGCTTCCTTCTTGAACGCGGCGTCCGCGATCCGCTCGAGCTCGCAGCGCTTGGCGGCCATCACCGCCCGGTAATCCACGCGGGTCCCGCGTCGCAGCCCTGCAAGATCCGGCCCGCCCGGCACGACGCCCACCTCCCGCGCTGCCCCCGGCACATCGAGGTAGAACTCGTTCCAGAAAAGCCGGCTCACCGGCGCGTAGGGGCTGGGTTCGAACGGCTCATCCAGGTACGCCGCCAGCATCGGCAGCGTGCCGATGACCGCAGCCCCATGCCCGGCCGACCATTCGGCGAGCGCCCTCAGGTCCCGGAGATCCCCCGCCCCCCAGCTGTGCCGCGACCGCAGGGCGTACAACGGAGCGAACACCCCGACCCGACCCCCCGCCGGCCGCGGCAGCCGACGCGGTGCGCTCAGAA
Source organism: Planctomycetota bacterium (assembly GCA_023429345.1). Taxonomy (GTDB): domain Bacteria; phylum Planctomycetota; class Phycisphaerae; order Phycisphaerales; family UBA1924; genus JAEYVB01. The sequence goes on along the minus strand of JAEYVB010000084.1, from coordinate 10,220 downwards.
CCGTCACCGTCCGCCGCTCCCCGCCCGAGCGTCCGCGGCCGCCCACCGTCAGCGTCAACCGCCCGATGGGTACGCGCCGCGGGGCGAGATCGCCCTCGGCCGCCGTCCATTCGACGCGGTCGCCCGCCTCTGTTTCCAGGCTGCACCGGCTCCCCGGTCCGATCCCATCAACCCGCAAACGGCCGTCCCATGCCACCAGGCATTCCGCCAGCTCCCGGCCCTCCCGCCCACGCTCGTCCAGCAGCCGGCCCGCATCCGCCACGCCCCCGATCGGCACCCCGAGCGACCGCAGCACCGCGATCAGCGCCTCGGGCGAGGCAACCCGCCGCTCCCCCCGCCAGTCCAGATAGCCCGTCTCCACCCCGTAAGCCCGGGCGAGCGACCGCAGTTGTTCCAGTTCCCGGCGTGGCATAGACCGGCAATGTTGGGATGCCCGGAGCCCCCCGTCGCGACGGCCGGCGCGGGTTCATACGGTCGCCGGGATGGAGGGCGCCCCCGTAACCCCGCCCCGACCACCGGCGTAATCCCTAGAAGGATTGGCTTGCAGAAAGACGCCCGATCGGCTCGTATAGAGCAGAGCTTCCCCCAGCGCTTCCCTTGTCCTAGCGGAGTACTCCCCCGATGGACCCGAACTTCCGGCATCCCTGCGCCTGCATCCTCACCCTCCTGCACCTCGCGGGGACCTGCCTCGCGCAGCCCGACGCCGGCCAGGCCGGGGGCGAGATCGCCCGCTTCGACGGCCACCGCGTCGTACGAGTCGAGATCCGAAGCGCCAGTGACCTCCAGACGGCCCTCGCCCTGACCGACGACGTCTGGTCCCACCAGGTGCGAGACTCGGTCGATATCCGTGTGACGCCGGAGCAATACGCCGCCCTCGTCGCCTCCCGCCTGCCGCACGCGGTCATGATCCCGGACCTCCAGGCGCGGATCGACGCCGAGACGGCCGAGGTCCGCGCGGCCCGCTTCCGCGACGACCCGCAGTGGTACGAGAACTTCCACACCTACGACGAGATCAAGACCTATTGCCAGGCGCTCGCCGCCGCCAACCCCGGCCTCGCCGAGTACATCGTGATCGGGACTTCGATCCAGGGGCGCGACATTTTCGGCCTGCGGATCACGGGCCCCGGGTTCACCCCCTCCCGCCCGGGCGTCCTCTACCACGCCGCGCAGCACGCCCGCGAATGGGCCACCCCGCCCACCGCCGTCTACCTCGCCGAGCGGCTGCTCGCCGACTACACCGCCGATCCCGAGACCCGCCACCTCGTCGACAACCTCGAGATTTTCATCGTCCCGGTCTCCAACCCCGACGGCTACGTCTACACCTGGACGAACAACCGCATGTGGCGGAAGAACCGCCGCGACATCCCGGGCAGCAGCTGCTTCGGCATCGACCTCAACCGCAACTGGGGCCACGAGTGGGGCGGCCAGGGCGCCAGCTCCAGCTTCTGCAACGACACCTACCGCGGCCCGTCGGCCTTCAGCGAGCCCGAGACCCAGGCGCTCCGCGATTTCACCATCGCGCACCCCAACATCGTGGGCCACCACGACATCCACAGCTACGGCGAGCTCCTGATGCACCCCTGGGGCTACACCTCCACCCAGGTCCCGCCGGCCGACCTCACCTTCTTCACCGGCCTCGTCGAACGCATGGCCGACGCCATCCATGGCGTTTACGCACGCTCCTACACCACCGGCCCGATCAACCCGCTCCTCTACCCCGCCTCGGGCACCAGCGTCGACTGGATGTACGGCGCCCGCGCCATCAAGAGCGTCACCACCGAGGTACGGGAGGATTCCTACGGCTTCATCATGCCAACCGCCGAGATCCTCCCTAACGCCACCGAAAACTATTTCGCCGAGCTGGAGCTGGCCCGCAGCCTCGCCCCGCCGTTGCCCACCGGCTGCTACCCCAACTGCGACGGGTCAACCGAACCCCCCACCCTCAACGTCGCCGATTTCACCTGCTTCCTCCAGCTCTTTGCCGCCGGCGAATCCGCGGCCAACTGCGACGCCTCCACCGTGCCCCCCGTCCTGAACGTGGCCGATTTCACCTGCTTCCTCCAGGCGTTCGCCGCGGGCTGCCCCTGAAAACAGCCCAAAAACGGAGAAGGACCCCGTCAGGGGCCCCTCTCCGTGTCGCGTGTGCCCTCGTGCTGGGCCGCTCACCGCGGCGGATTGGTACCCGGCCGCGGCGTCGAGGGTGTACCGGGCTGCGTGTTCCCGGGTTGCGGCCTGCCCGGAGAAGTTTCGCCGGGCGAGGGGGGCCGGGCCGAGGGGTCCCGCCGCATCGGGTCGCCGGCGTCCGAGGGGAGATTCCCAGGGCCCGAAACCGACTTGTCCGGGTCACTTGTGTTCTGTTCGGGCTCGAACATCAGCCCCTGCGTGTACGTCGAGGTCTTGCCCTGCTGCAGGTCCTTCAATGTCTGCGCCACAAACTGCCGCGCATCTTCCACCGTCCGCTTCCCGGTGACCACCTCGTGCGCGACGTTCAGGGCGAGGATGTTGTTCTCCTCCTTGTCGCACCGGGCCGCGAGCTCGCCGGGCGTGCGGAACGCGATGATGCTCCCGTCGAACCGCGCCAGTTCGTCGTACTGGTCAAGAGGCACCTTGTACTTGACCACGTTCATCAGCACATCCTTGTGCGCCATCGGGAACTGATGGTCCCAGCCCTCCGCCGAGACGATCGTCTTCTCCCACGGACCGTTGTTCTGCCACACCAGCATCCCCGGCGTCATCCCGTTGGGCGGCCCGTACTTCTTCATCGTCTCCTCGGCCGCCTTCTGCGATTCCTCGGGCCACGTCGCGATGACCTGCCGCAGCACCTCCGGGTCGACCTGAAGCTGCGGCTGCCCGGTCATCGGCCGCGTCCGCTCCTGCCCCGGGGGCGTGCGCACCTGCCCGGGCGGCTGACGCTCGAGCCCCGGCGAGCTCGGCTGCCCGGGCGTCGTCCGCGGGCGTGGGTTCTCGGGCTGGGCGATGGCCGCGGCCCCGACGGCCAGGACCAGACCGCCCACCATGGCGCTGGTGATCCGATGCATGCGTTCGTCTCCTCTCGGGTCGTGCGGCACGGGCGTCGGCAACGCTGCCCCCGCCCGGCGTCAATACTTGCACGGGCCCGCCGCGGCGCGCCGAGCCGGTGAGTGAAGCCTCACCGCATCCCGGTCAGGAGTTCACGATGCCCGATGCAGAGCGCGCCTATCCGGTCTGGGGCGGCGACATCGACCAGGGCGCCCACGATCAGATGGCAGACGCCATGCGCCTCCCCGTGAGCGTCGCCGGCGCCCTCATGCCCGATGCCCACGTCGGCTACGGGCTGCCCATCGGCGGCGTGCTCGCCACGAGAGACGCCGTCATCCCGTACGCCGTCGGGGTCGACATCGCCTGCCGGATGATGATGACCGTCTTCGATGTGCCGCCCGAGCGCCTCGCCAAGGACCGCGAGCGCTTCGCCACCATCATCGAACGCAACACGCTCTTCGGCGCCGGGCAATCCTTCAGGAAGCGGGCCGAGCACGCGGTGATGGACGAGGACTGGCGCTGCACGCCCGTCTGCGCCGGGCTCAAGGACAAAGCCTGGGGCCAGCTCGGCTCCAGCGGATCCGGCAACCATTTCGTCGAGTTCGGCGAGTTCGAGCTCGCCGAAGATGCCCACGGTCTCCGGGCCGGCCGCTACGCCTCCCTGCTCTCCCACTCCGGCTCCCGGGGGCCCGGCGCACAGGTCGCCGCGCACTACAGCAGGGTCGCCCGAGACCTGCACCCCGAGCTCCCCAAGGAACTCTCCTACCTCGCCTGGCTGGACATGGACAAGGAAGGCGCCGAGTACTGGGCCGCCATGGAGCTGATGGGCAAGTTCGCCTCCGCCAACCACCACATCATCCACGCGAAAATCGCCCGTGATGTCGCCGCGCTCAAAGGGACTGGGGGCGACGTCCTCTTCCAGGTCGAGAACCACCACAACTACGCCTGGCGCGAGAAGCACCCTATCGACGGCCGCGAGGAGGAGGTCATCGTCCACCGCAAGGGGGCCACCCCCGCCGGCCGCGGCGTCCTGGGCCTCATCCCCGGATCCATGGCGTCGCCCGGCTATCTGGTCGAAGGCAAGGGCGACCCGCGATCACTCGCCTCCGCCTCGCACGGGGCCGGCCGCCGGCTCTCCCGCACCAAGACCCGCGAGAGCACGCGCTGGAGCCACATCCGCGCCCAGCTCGAGTCCGCCGGCGTCCACCTGCTCTCCGCCGGCCTCGACGAGGCGCCGATCGCCTACAAGGACATCGACGAGGTCATGGCCGCGCAGTCCGATCTCGTCCGCATCCTCGGCAGGTTCTCCCCCCGGATCGTCAAGATGGCCCCCGACGGCGAGAAGCCGGAAGATTAAGCCCAAATCCCTTCTGTCTGTTCGCGGCTGTGGCTCCCGCCCCGGCGTGGTACGCTGCCGCCCCTCGTGTATAACGGGGGTCCAAGGAGCAGACACATGGCAGACGTCTTTCGGTTGTCTCGGGTGGGCGCGGGTGTTCTCGTCCTCGCGGCCGGTTCGGTCGCCTCGGCCCAGTGTCCCACCGCCTGGTTCCAGGCCGCCACCACCGGCCCATCCCCGCGGCTGAACCACGCCGCGGCCTACGACCTCGTCCGCAACAACCTCGTCATCTACGCCGGCGAGCGCACCGGCATGGGCACGAACGATGAGACCTGGACGTGGGACGGCGAGAGCTGGGTCCAGCAGTTCCCGCTGGTCAGCCCCGGGGCGCGGTCCGTCCACAAGATGGCCTTCGACCGCGCCCGCGGGAAGATGGTGATGTTCGGCGGCAACGCCGCCGGGGTCCAGGGTGATACCTGGGAGTGGGACGGCACGAACTGGGCGCAGCTCACCATCGCCAGCGCCCCGCCCGCCCGGTACAACCACGCCATGGCCTACGACACCGACCGCGATGTCATCGTCCTGACCGGCGGTTGGACGGGCGCTCGCATGAACGACACCTGGGAGTTCGACGGCACGACCTGGACGCAGCGCGCCGGCACCAGCTTCACCGCACGCTCCTCCCACGCCATGGCCTACGACGAGGCCCGCCAACGCATGGTCATCTTCGGCGGCTTCAACGGGGCGCGCCTCTCTGATACCTGGGAGCTCACCGCTACCGGCTGGGTACAGATCCCCGTCACCGGGCCCGCCGGCCGCCAGTACATGAACATGGACTACAGCCCCGACGGGCAGGTCATCCTGCTCTTCGGCGGCCAGAACGGCTCCTGCGGCACCTGCCGGGACCAGGACACCTGGACCTACGACGGCACCGCCTGGACCCTGGTCGCCTCGAGCGGGCCGGACATCCGCGACCAGCACAGCGTCACCTACGACCCAACGAACGACAAATGGATCGTCTTCGGCGGCTACGGCGGCAACGGCGTCGTGTACCAGGACACCTGGGTCGCCGGCTGCACCGCCAGCTCCTGCTACGCCAACTGCGACAGTTCCACCGCCGCGCCGGTGCTGAACGTCGCCGATTTCACCTGTTTCCTGAACCGTTTCGCCGCGGGCGAGAGCTACGCCAACTGCGACGGCTCGACCCTGCCCCCGACGCTCAACGTGGCCGACTTCACCTGCTTCCTCCAGAGTTTCGCCGCAGGCTGCAACTGATCCGAGACGCCGACCGCGCCAAGGACTCCGCCCCACGCAGGCGGAGTTCTTTTCTGCGCGCCGGCTTCTCAGGTAAACATCGGCAACTGCTCGGGCTCCACCACCTCGCCCGTCGTCGGGTGCTCGAGGTCCAGCCGGTAGTCACCGCTCCAGCACGCCGTGCAGTACTCCGCCGCCGGCCGTTTCGCGCACGCCAGCAGCCCCTCCAGCGAGAGGTAGTGCAGCGAATCGACCCCCAGGAACGCCCGGATCTCCTCGACGCTCTTGCCGTGCGCGATCAGCTGCTTGGGCTCCGCGAAGTCCACGCCGAAAAAACACGGGTGCCGGATCGGCGGGCACGAGATCCTTAGGTGGATCTCCTTCGCCCCGGCCTCCCGGAGCTGGTCCATCTTCGCCTTGGTCGTCGTGCCGCGGACGATCGAATCGTCCACCACCACGATCCGCTTCCCGCTCACGATCGCCCCCACCACGTTGAGCTTCAGCCGCACCGCCGCGATCCGCTGGTCCTGCGTCGGCTTGATGAACGTCCGCCCCACGTACCGGTTGGGCACGATCCCCTCCCGGTACGTCAGGCCGCTCTGCTGCGCGTACCCGTGCGCCGCCGACCGCCCCGAGTCCGGCATCGGCATCACGCAGTCGGCATCCACCGGCGCCTCGATCGCCAGCCGCGCCCCGAGCGCCTCCCGCACCGTCTGCACGTTCTGGCCGAACACCACGCTCGCCGGGTTGGCGAAGTACACGTGCTCGAAAATGCAGTACGCCGGCCGGTCCGCCACCGGCGCAAACCGCCGGCTCGAGAGCCCCTCCGGCCGCTCCGGCGAAGCGTCCCCGATCGTCACGATCTCCCCCGGCTCGACCTCGCGCACGTACTTCGCACCCAGCACATCCAGCGCCACCGTCTCGCTGCACACCACCCACTGCCCCCCCGGCTTGCGCCCCAGCACCAGCGGCCGCCACCCCCACGGGTCCCGCGCCGCCTCGATCCGGTCCGGGAACAGGAACACCAGGCTGAACGCCCCCTGCAGCCGCCGCAGCGTCGCCATCAGGGGGTCGGGCGCCTTCTGCTGCCGCGGCGAAGCCAGCAGATGGATGATCACCTCCGTGTCGCTCGTGGTGTGGAAGAGGTGCCCCGCCTCCTCGAACTGCTTCCGCAGCGCCACCGCGTTCACCAGGTTCCCGTTGTGCGCCACCGCGACCTGCCCGCCGATGAAACTCTCAACCAGCGGCTGCGCGTTGCACGCCAGCGACCCCCCCGAGGTCGAGTACCGGTTGTGCCCGATCGCCCCGCAGGAGTGGAACCCCCCGTTCCCGTCCGAGACCGGCTCGCACCCCGCCTCCAGCTGACGCACCGTCCACTCGTCGAAGACCTGCGACACCAGCCCCATCCCCGTCGTCCCCTGAATCGTGCGGCCGTTGCTCACCGCGATCCCCGCGGATTCCTGCCCGCGGTGCTGCATGGCGTACATGCCCAGGTAGGTCTTCCGCACCGGGTCGGAGGCGCCCCACACCCCGAACACCGCGCACTTCTCCTTCTTCTCCGCCTCGAGCGCCCGCGTGCGCTCCATCTCGGCACGAGCAGCAACCCGGGGGTCCAGCACGGGGAGAGAGAATGGCTTGGTCATGGGGAGTTCGATCGTAGGGAGCGCCCGCCCCCCGGGATCCGCCGGCAGATACCCTCCCCGCACCCAGACCGCGATCTGCCGCTACCCGAAGATCGCCCGCAGACGCTCGCGCAGCGTCACCTGCGTCAGATCACGAAGCTCGCCGGCATCCAGCAGCACCCCGCCGCAGATCTTGCACGAGTGGTACCGGACGTGCGGCTGCTCCCGGTCCACCATCTCGATCAGCCTCGAGTGGTCGTCCGGGCACGTGAGCACCACGCCCGCGGGGGTGGGATCCGCATCCGCCCGGTCCACCGCCCGCACCCCGGCCCGGTCCCGACGGAGCACATCCAGCTCCAGGGCATTGAGCCAGATTCCATGACAGCTCGGGCACCGCTCGACCGTGGTTGACCCGATCCGCACCGATTCCATCATCGCGCCATCCCTCGGGCATTTCAGCCCCGCCGGGACTTCGCCCCGCTCGTTACTTGGCTCATGACTCATCGGCCCAGAATACCAGCTTCCGTGCCCCCCTTGACCTCCCCCCGCCCAGATCCTTTACTTCTCTCCCCTCCGGCGCTGTGCCGGCTGAGGGATCATGCCCGGACTCCCCGCCCGAAGCCTCGGTCCACGGGACGAGTCGCTCATAGCACCCGGCCGCTGGGAACCCCAGCACCCGGGACGGAAGGAAATGTATGGCCCGCTACATCGGCCCCAAGGTCCGTCTCTCCCGCCGCGTCGGCGTCCCCATCGCCGACCTCCCCAAGCACACCGCCAACGACCGCATCAAGAACCCCCCCGGCATGCATGGGTTCCGCGGCCGCCGCCTCCGCGACTACGGCGTCCGCCTGAACGAGAAGCAGAAGGTCCGCTTCCACTACTGCGTGCAGGAAAAGCAGTTCCGCCGCTACCTCGAGGAGGCCGGCCGCCAGCAGGGCAACACCGGCGCTGTCCTCATGCAGCTCCTGGAGCGCCGCCTCGATAACGTCGTCCGCCGCGCCGGCCTGGCCCGCACGATCTGGGCCGCCCGCCAGATGGTCGCCCACGGCCACATCCTCGTCAACGGCCGCAAGACCAACCGCCCCAGCTACGAGGTGAATGTCGGCGATGTCATCACCCTCAAGCCCAAGATCCAGAAGCTCGTCCGCGAGAACATGGAGTCCATGGCCGGGCTCGAGGTCGCCGGCTGGCTCGACCTCAACCCCGCGGAACTGACCATCCGGATGGTCGCCAAGCCCACCCAGGACCAGATCCCCTTCGACGTCAACCCCAACCTCATCGTCGAGTTCTACCGCTAAGTGACACGGGCATCCCTGCCCGTGCTCCCCGACGTAACACGGGCATCCCTGCCCGTGCCCCGCCGGTTCCCGACCCCGCGACCCCGGGCGGCGTAGAAACAGCACCCCCCGCGGCCGACGGGCCCTCCGGTGGGCCGCTTGTCCATACACTCCCCTTCCCCGCCTTCCCCAGCCCCCTCCGACCCCCGGGGCACACAGGACCGACCATGACCAAGTTGATGCGCAAGTACAAGGCCTGGCTGATGGTGGTGTTCGGCATCCTCCTCATGCTCGCCTTCCTCGGCGGCCCCGCCATCAACGAGATCACCCAGATGCAGCGCAACCGCGTCATCGGGAAGATCGACGGCCAGCCCATCCGGGCCGGGGATTGGGCGGCCGCCGTCGGCGAGGCCTCCGCCTTCACGGACCTCGCGCGCCAGGGACTCGCGTACTTCGACGTGGGGATAGAGGACGACCCCCATCACTGGCTCCTCCTCACCCGGGAGGCACAGGCCGCGGGGCTTGTCGCCGAGCCCGCCAACGGCGAGCAGTACCTGGACGCGATCGTCCCGATGATGGCCCAGCAGATCCTCCAGCTCCAGCTGCAGCAGGACATCCAGCGCTACTTCGAGTACCTCCAGGCCGATGCCGCGAAAAAGCAGGCCATGCTCGACCAGACGAGCGGCCTCATCATGCGCGCCGTCCAGCAGAACCTCGCCTCCGCCCACCTGAACCAGCAGGATGCCGGCCGCGCCGTCGCGCGGCTCATGGGCGTCCATCAGCTCCAGTCCCAGTACCTCACCGCCCCGCGCGTCTCCTCGCGCCTGGCCCTTGTCAAGGCCGACGAGAACCTCGACAGCGTCACCGGCGATGCCCTCATCATCCCTGCCTCCACGCTCGCCGACCAGATCCCCGCGCCCACGCCCGAAGCCCTCGCGGCCCACTTCGAAAGGTACAAGTCCGTCAAGCCCGGGGAGGGCGAGTACGGCATCGGCTACTTCCTCCCCCCGCGCGTGAAGCTCGAGTACATCAAGCTCGACCGCGAGGGCATCGAGAACGCCGTCACCCTGGACCCCGTCGAGGTCCGCAAGAAGTACGCCCAGGAGCGCGCCGCCTACCCCGGCGAGTTCGCCGCCGAGCGCCCCAATGTCGAGGCCGCCCTCCGCCGCGAGAAGGGCCAGAGCCTGCTCCGCGAGGCCCACAGCGCTCTGCAGCGCGAGGTGCAGAAGGTCACCCGCCGGCTCGCGCCCAGCGGCCGCTTCAAGATCCTCCCCCCCGAGTGGGAGCAGTCCCGCCCGCAGTTCGGGGCCATCGCCCAGGCCGTCGTCGACACCGTCCGCGCTTCGGCCGGCGTCACCATCCCGACCCCCGAAGTCGTCACCAAGAACGAGGGTTGGCTCACCCAGCAGGACCTCGCCGCCATGGAGGGGATCGGTCGCAGCGAGTTCCGGCAGGGCGGCCTCCAGATCCCGTTCCACGCGGTCGTCTTCTGGGCCCGCGAGCTCGGCGGGTCCGGACCCATCCCTGTCCAGGAAGGCGTGCCGGTCGTCGACACGCCCCTGGAGGACAACCAGGGCAACCGCTACTTCTTCACGATCCTCGCCACCCGGGCCGAGTCCGCGCCCGACTCCGTGACCGAGATCGCCGACAAGGCCGCCCAGGACTACCGCAACATCCTCGCCTTCGAGCGGCTCAAGGGCCTCACCTCCGAGC
>JAEYVB010000063.1 GCA_023429345.1 Planctomycetota bacterium | reverse complement strand
GCAAGGAGCCGATCATCCACCCCTACGTGGATCACGCGATGATCGGCGGGCTGAAGATGCAGATCGGCGACCGCCTGATCGACGGCTCCACCGCGACCCGCCTGCGGCAGTTCCGGGACCGCCTGGCGCGGGAGGGCACCGCGGAGATCCGTGCCCACGCCGATCGAATGATTGACGATGTAGCCTGAAGTGACACTTTTGCGGCATTGGGGTGACGGAGACGGAGCATCGGACGGACGAAGTCCCGCTGTAACTGCTCTGCCAACCTCCGTGTCTCCGCGGTGAGGAACGACCCGGGAGGAGCCGATGGCGAAGAAGACGATCCAGTCCGTGGATGTGGCCGGCAAGCGGGTCCTGATCCGCGTGGACTTCAACGTGCCCATCGAGGATGGGGCGATCACCGACGACCGCCGCATCGAGGGCGCGGTCCCTACGATCCGCAGCGTTGTCGAGCGCGGGGGGCGTGCGGTGCTGTGCTCCCACCTCGGGCGGCCCGAGGGCAAGGGCTATGAAGCCGAGCATTCCCTGAAGCCCGCCGCCGAGCGGCTGAGCACCCTGATCGGCAGGCCCGTCGCGTTCCCGAGCAACGACTGCACGGACCAGGCCGCCGCGGCCGCCGTCGCCGCGATGAAGGACGGGGACATCCTGCTGCTTGAGAACCTCCGCTTCCATAAGGGGGAGAAGAAGGGAGATCCCGCGTTTGCCGCAAAGCTGGCGGCCTACGCCGATATCTATGTGAACGACGCGTTCGGCACCGCCCACCGGCCCGACGCCTCGATGGTGGCGGTCCCCAACGCGATGCAGGGCAAGCCCCGCGTGGCGGGCTTCCTGCTGGAGAAGGAGATCAAGTTCCTTTCGGAGGCCATCACCAACCCGCGCGAGCCGTTCGTGGTCGTGCTGGGGGGCGCCAAGGTCTCGGACAAACTGGGCGCGATCGAGCACCTGCTCCCCAAGGCCGACGCCGTCCTGGTCGGAGGGGCGATGGCCTACACCTTTCTGAAGGCCCTCGGCAAGAACGTCGGCAAAAGCCGCGTCGAGGAGGACCGGCTCCCGGACGCCAAGCGGGCGCTCGACCTGGCCGCCAAGCTCAAGACCGATCTGATCCTCCCCAAGGATCACGTCTGCTCGACGCAGTTCGCCGAGAGTTCCGGCGATATCGAGGTCTTCGACGGGTCGATCAAGGACGGGTACATGGGCCTGGACATCGGCCCCGCGACCCAGACGCAGTTCGCGGCCGTGCTGGGCAAGGCGCGGACGATCGTCTGGAACGGGCCCATGGGCGTCTTCGAGTGGCGGCCGTTCTCGATCGGCACCAACCAGGTCGCCAAGGCCATCGCCGAGGCCACCGGCCGCGGGGCCCTGAGCATCGTCGGCGGGGGCGACTCGGCCGCGGCCGTCGAGAAGTTCGGACTTTCCGACAAGATGACGCACGTCTCGACGGGCGGGGGCGCCAGCCTTGAGATGCTCGAAGGAAAGAAGTTCGAGAGCGTCGAGCTGCTCGATAACGCCTGACCCTGAAGGATCGGAATGGACCCCCAGAAGCAGCTCCGTACGCTGGTCGAATCTCTGGTGCGCCCCTGCACCGCCGCAACGTGCATCCCCGGGGACGCCGACGTCTCGCCGGTCTCGACGAAGTTCGGCGGCGCGCCCTACGCCGAACGCGGAGAGAAGTGGCCGGTGTGCGGCGGGTGCGGGAAGGGTCTTTCGTTTATCTGTCAGTGGAACCTGGCCGAGTGCCCGCACCTTTCCGGGTCGGCCGGCCTCTACGCCTTCTATTACTGCCACGGGTGCGCCTCCTGGGGCGACCTGCCGGCCGATCTGAAGGACGCGTGGATGGTGAGGCGTTACCCCGCGCCCGACCCGGGCCGATCGGTGCATCTTGAGGATGCCTCTCCGACAGGCGCCCGGACGGCCGAGTGCTCCTGCACGCTCGCGAAGGAACGCTCCCTCCCGGATTGGGATGGCCTCGCGGAGGAGGCCCCGCGGGCGGCGGCCCTGTCCAAAGAGCTCAACGAAGATGAGGCTTGGGAGCCGTACTCCGAAATCGCGGAGGAACTGCTGGGCGGCGAGCCGGATTACCGCACGCAGATCGGCGGCTACCCGCGGTTCGTGCAGGGCGCCGACTACCCGGAGTGCCCGGACTGTGCCCAGCGCATGCGGCTCCTCGCCCAGATCGACAGCGAGGAAGAGGCCGGCCTGATGTGGGGCGACAGCGGGTGCGTGTACATCTTCGGATGCGACAAACACACCGCGCAGGTGCAGATGCGACTGCAGTGCTTCTGAAGCGCGTCACTCGTAGCGAAGGAACCCCAGGTGCAGCTCCGCGTGGCGGAGGTTCCCCTGGATCGCTTCGGCGTTGCTGAGCTTGCCGAAGCCCGGGCTGTCGAAGGGCTGGTCTTCGCCGCGGCGGAGGGGCTCGAGCGTTCTGCGAAGCCGCGCGAGCCCGTCGGCGGTGGTCATGGGTTCGATGCCCAGCGTGCCGTCCTTCAGCCCCGGGATGCGCACCCCGACGGGGAGGCCGTCGCGCAGGTAGCGGGCTTTGCGGAGCATCAGGACCCATCGCACCAGCCGCGGCGGCCTGAGTTCCGGGGGGTACCCATTCCAACCGAACTCGAGCCAGGCGGCGATGTGGCCGAGGATCTGGCCCGGCGTCCAGTTCCCGGTATGCGAGAGGCCGCCATCGCGGTCTGCCCGCTCGATGCGGGCAAGCTCCGCGTCGAGATCCTCGAGGGAGTTGAAGCGGAGCGTGCGGCGCGGGACGTTCTTTGTGTTGACGGGCATGACGGGGTTACCGGAGTGCTTGCTCGAGGTCGGCGATGAGGTCGTCGGCATCCTCGATGCCCACGCTGAGACGCACCAGTCCGTCGTCGATCCCGATCTGCTTGCGGGTCTCGGGGGGGATGGAGGCGTGGGTCATGATCGCCGGGTGCTCAACAAGGCTCTCGACGCCGCCGAGGGACTCGGCCAGCGAAAAGATCCTGACGCGCTCGAGGAACCGGCGAGCCTCGTCCAGGCCCCCGGCAAGGATGCAAGTGATCATCCCGCCGAAGCCCCGCCCCTCGATCAGTTGTCGCCTGGCGAT
>JAEYVB010000053.1 GCA_023429345.1 Planctomycetota bacterium | reverse complement strand
GGCCTCGAGGACCTGAACACGCCCGAGATCATGCAGCTCCCCGCGGCCCACGGCGAGGGCCGCTTCGTGGCTTCCGGTCCCGACGTCATCGCCGACCTCGAGCGGACCGGCCGCATCGCCCTGCGTTACACCGACAACTACAACGGCTCCGAGGGCGCCATCGCCGGCATCTGCGACACCTCCGGCCTCATCTTCGGCCTGATGCCGCACCCCGAGCGGTACCTGGACTGGAACCGGCACCCCTACTGGACCCGCCTCGCGCGCGAGACCCGCGCCGGCGAGACCCCCGGCATGCGCATCTTCCGCAACGCCGTGGAAGCCGCGAGCGGCGCGAAGGTCTGACCGGGCCTACTGCATCAGCGCGCTCGAGTCCTTGACCCCCAGCGTCGCGTAGATCTCCCGCGTCGCCGTGCTGCGGTTGAGCGTGTAGAAGTGGATCCCCGCCACGCTGTGGTCCAGGAGGTCGCGGCACTGCTCGGTCGCCCAGTGGATCCCCACCCGCCGCACCGCATCCTCGTCCCCGTTGGCCCGGTTGATCGCGCGGATCAGGGAAGCAGGAAACCGCGCCCCGAGCGCCAGCTCCGCCATGCGCCGCATCCCGCCCCCGCTGGTGATCGGCATGATCCCGGCGATGATCGGCACCTTGATCCCCGCGAGCGTGCACCGGTCGCGGAAGTCGTAGAAGTCCCGGTTCTCGAAGAAGAGCTGCGTGATGATGCAGTCCGCCCCCTCGTCGACCTTGGCCTTGAGCCGGTCCATCTCGACGAGCCGGTTGGGCGTGTCCGGGTGCCCCTCGGGGTACCCCGCGACCGCGATCCCGAACCCCTTGCCGTTCTTCTTCGCGTTGAAGCGTGAGATGCACCGCACCAGCTCCCCCGCGTGCTTGAACGCGTGGTGCGGATCGTCCGTCCCCGACCAGTCCCTGGGCCGATCGCCGCGCAGCGCCATGATGTTGCTGATCCCGGCCGCGGCGTACCGCTCCAGGATCTCCTCGACCTGCGCCTGATCGTGGCAGACGCAGGTGAGGTGCGGCATGGGCTGGAGCTTCGTCTCCTTCTTCAGCCGCACCACCAGGTCGTGCGTGAGCTGCCGCGTCGAGCCCCCCGCACCGTAGGTCACCGAGACAAAGGTGGGCTTGAGCTGCTCGAGCTCCGCGATCGACCCGAACAGCGACGACGCCGCCTCCGGGCTCTTCGGCGGGAAGAACTCGAAGGAGAAGGTGGCGGGCTGTCTGGCAAAGATCTCGCGGAAGTGCATCGCATCCTCGCGGGCACGGGCATCCCTGCCCGTGTCCCTGTCTCGAACCACACCCGCCCCTCGTGCCCCTCAAATATAACCCCTCCGGCCCGCAAGTCAGCCGCCCGTAAGGGATTGCCCTTCCCCGCCCCCCCTCCCGCGCGGTACCGTTCCCCCATGCTGACGCGCTGGACCCTCGCCCTGACCCTCTCCCTGGCCACCCTCGCCGCCCCGGCCGCGGCCCAGGAGGAGCGGACGCCTCCTCCCGTGACCGTCGCCGAATCGTCCGACTACACCAGGACCGCTACCGGTGACGAGGTCCATGAGTTTCTGAAGGCCCTCGCGGAGCAAAGCCCCCGCGTCAAGCTCTCGACCATCGGCAAGAGCCATGAGGGCCGCAACATTCCCCTGGCCATCATCGCCGATCCGCCGCTGGATACGCCCGAGGCGGCCGTGCAGCGCGGCAAACTGGTGGTGCTCCTCATCGGTGGCATCCACGCGGGTGAGTGCGACGGGAAGGAGGCCCTGCTGGCCCTCGCACGGGAACTGGCCCTGTACAAGCGTCCAGCGGGCGAGGCCAAACCCGCCGAAGATGACGCGTGGAAGTCCGAGGCGCTCCGCCGCCTCGTCATCCTCGTCGTGCCCAACTACAACGCCGACGGGAACGAGAAGGTGGCCGCGGATAACCGGCGCGGCCAGGCCGGGCCCGAAGCAATGGGCGAGCGCGAGAACGCGCAGAGCCTCGATCTGAACCGGGACTTCGTGAAGATGGAGGCCCCCGAGACCCGCGCCCTGGTGTCGCTGATCAACACGTGGGACCCGGCCGTGATCGTGGACACGCACACGACCAACGGCTCCCTTCACCGGTACCTCCTCACGTACGACGGGCCGAAGAACCCGGCGGGCGACCCGAAGGTCATCGAGTTCGCCCGCGAAACGATGCTCCCATCGCTCGGGAGTGCCGTCAAGGAGCGCGCCGGCTTCGACACCTTCTGGTACGGCAACTTCGAGCGGGACCACGCCCGGTGGGAGAGCTACCCGGACCTCCCCCGCTACGGGGTGAACTACGCCGGCCTGCGCAACCGCATCGGCATCCTCACCGAGTCGTATTCCTACGCCCCCTACAAGGAGCGCATCCGCGCCCAGCGCGAGTTTGTCCGCGAGATCCTGGCCTATTCCGCCGGGAACGCCGGGACTATCCGGGCCCTCCTCAAGGCCGCCGACGATCGCGCCGGCCGCTGGACCGGCAAGGAGGAGGTCGCCATCGCCTCGAAGATGACCGCAGCGCCGGAGAAGGCGACCGTCCTGGGCTTTGAGGAGGAGACCGTCGACGGCAAGCGGCGGGCCGGCAAGGAGAAGGATTACGAGGTCGAGCTCTTCACGAACTTCGAGGCGGGCACGACCGTTGTCAGGCCCTACGCCTACATCATCCCGCCCTCGCTCGCCGCGGCCGCCGAGAACCTGCAACGCCACGGCATCACCGTCGAGAACCTCCGTGAGGACATCGAGCTCGACGTCGAGTTGCACACCATCGAATCCGTCACCGCGGCCGCCCGGCCTTTCCAGGGCCACACGAGTGTCTCCACGACGGTCACCACGGAGAGCGCTGCGCGGTGGATCGATGCGGGCAGCTACGTCGTTAAGACCGGCCAGCCCCTCGGAAAACTCGCCGTCTACCTGCTCGAGCCCCACTCCGCCGACGGCCTTACCACGTGGAACTTCTTCGACGATTCACTCAAGCCGAGCGAGACATTCCCCATCGCGCGCCTCAACGAGCGCGCGCCCCTGCACACGCTGCCGCTGCCGCCCCTGGAGGACGAGCCCAAGGAGAAGATCCCCCTCACCTTCGAGCTGCTGGAGTCTCGCGATTTCCCCAATCTCTCCGGCTCGCCGCTCGGCCGCTTCGAGTGGATCGATGATGAGTACTACCTGCAGTCTCGCGACGGCAAGCAATACCGGATCGAGGCCGCCACGGGCCGCGCCGAGGCGCACTCGAACCCAGAGCCCATGATCAATGCCCTGGCAAAGATCCCCACGATCGGCCGCCGCACCGCGCAGAGCATGGCGGGCGGGCCCTTCCTCCGCACGGACAAGGCCCGGAAGGTCGCCATTTTCGAGCACGCGGGCGACCTGTACTTCGCGAAGCTCGACGGGTCCGCGGCGGGCCGCCTCACCCGCACGCCCGAGCGCGAGGAGTTCGCGACGCTCAGCCCGGACGGCCAGTTTGTCGCCTTCGTGCGCGACAACGACCTCTGGGTCGCCGAGCTTGCCACGCAGACCGAGTGGCCGCTTTCCACCGGCGGGACCGATCTCATCCGCAACGGCAAGCACACCTGGGTCTACTACGAGGAGCTCTACGGCCGCAACTGGCAGGCCTTCTGGTGGTCGCCGGACTCGACGAAGATCGCTTTCCTCCGGGAGGATGCCACTCCCGTAAAGACCTTCACACTGGTCAACGACGCGAAGAAGGGGGATCAGGCCATCGAGGTCTCCCCGTTTCCCAAGCCCGGGGAGCCCAACCCCACGGCCAGGCTCTTCATCGCCAACGTGGCCGGCGGCCAAGCGGCCGAGGTCGACCTCACCGCCTACACCCCCGCGGACATGCTGATCACCAAGCTCGCGTGGTGGCCCGACTCGTCCGCCCTCGCGTGCTTCGTCAGCAACCGCGTGCAGACCTGGTCCGACATGCTCTCCTGCCCACCCACCGGCGGCGAGCCGAAGCGGCTCTACCGGGACTCCACGCAGGCCTGGTGCGAGCCCCCGCAGATCCTCGAGTTTCTCAAGGACGGATCGTTCATCGCGTCATCCGAACGCAGCGGCTGGCAGCACCTCTACAAGTACTCGAGGTCCGGGGAACTCCAGACCCAGCTCACCGACGGGCTGTGGGAGGTCCGCGCCCTCGAACGCCTCGATGAAAAGACCGGCGTCCTCTACTTCAGCGGCACCAAGGACTCGCACATCGCGTCCAATCTCTACGCCCTCAAGCTGAGCGGCGAGGGCGCCGGCGACATCACCCGCATCACCCAGGAGCCCGGGTCCCACCGCGTCGAGGTCAGCGCCGAAGGCTCCTACTTCACCGATTCGTGGTCGTCCATGGATGCGACTGCGCAGGTTGTTCTTCGCCGCACCAGCACCGGCGAGATCGTCCGCCGCCTCGACATCAACCCCGTCCCCGCCCTCCCACGGTACCGCGTCGCGGAGACCGAACTCGTCCGGATCCCGCTCGACGACGGGTTCATCCTCAAGGGCTCGGTCACACGCCCGCCGGAGTTCGATCCGACGAAGACCTACCCGGTCTGGTTCATGACATACGCCGGCCCGCACGCCCCCACCGTCTCCGACTCCTGGTCCGTACGCGGTTTCGACCAGGCGCTGGCCAGCGCCGGCTTCATGGTCTTCCGCGCTGATCCGCGCTCCGCCAGCGGCAAGGGCGCGCAATCCGCGTGGTCCGCGTACAAACAACTCGGAGTCCAG
>JAEYVB010000385.1 GCA_023429345.1 Planctomycetota bacterium | reverse complement strand
CGACGATGAGGTCGTTGAAGACGCGGCCGGGCTCCAGCCTGCGGAGGGCGAGGTTCTGGAGCTGGCGCTGCTTCCACTGGTCGAGCGCCGGGGGCTCGACCAGCGGGTCGGTGAGCAGGAGGTAGGCGAGCTGGAAGCCGGGCTCGAGCTCGTCGGGCTTGCCGGCGATCATGACGGCGGTGGAATCGAGGCCGGCCTGGCCGCCGACCTGCACCTTGAGGCCGCTCATCAGGTCGGTGATATCGGTGGCGGCGAGCTCGCGGGGCGCGGGGCGCTGGAGGGCGAGCGAGGCGGCCTGGGTGATGCCGCGGGTGTCGGGAGTTTCGAGGATCTCGCCGCCGGCGAGGTTGATGCCGACGAGGACCTGGTCCTTGCGGTAATCCATGAAGCGATAGTGGACGCGGATGCCGTTCTCCAGCCAACCGGACCAGACGTCGGCGGCATCCTCCCTGGCCCACTGGGCGAAGGCCCCGGGCTCGGGGATCGTGGCCAGGAGCGTGGTGGCGCGCTGCCGCGCGGCCTGGGGCGCGGGCTGCGCCTGGACGGCGGCCTTGCCGGCCTCGATGACCTCCAGCTCGGTGGGGGCGCCCTCGGTTCTGGTCTGGAGGGTGAACATCATGGGCCGGGTGGTATCGAAGAGCGCGGCGAAGCGGGCACTGGTCTCTTCGAGGGTGATGGCAGGGAGGAGCTTCTGGATGAGCGTGAGCTCCTGCTCGGCGGACATCACGGGCTCATCGTGGCTGATCGCGCTATTGATCTGCGCCAGGATGGAGGAGGCGGGGGTGGTGGGCTCGGTTTCGAGCTGCCGCTCCGCGGCGGCGGTAAGCTCCTTGCGGGCATCCTCGAGTTCCTGCGCGGTGAAGCCGTGGAGGCGGGCGCGCTGGAGCTCGGTCGAGAGCTCTTCGAGCATGACCTTCCAATCCTCGGGGGAGCCGCTGACGGCGGCGGTGGCGAGGAACCCGGCGTTGAAGAGGCGGCTGGCGTCGGACCCGCCGCTGCGGAACTCGACCTTGCCCTCGGCAACGAGTTTGTAGAGGCGGCGGTTGAAGATCTGGGTGGCGAGGTGCTCGACAAGGTCGTTGCGGTAGTGAGCCTCGGTGGTGCTGGGGGGCCGTGGGCCGGTGAGCCAGACCATGCCGACGGAGGCGGTGACGATCTCGGGGTCGGAGGCGACGATGGCCCCGACCTCGGTGTACGGCTTGATGCCGATGTCGGCGGGGGGCGGCGGAGCGGCCTTCTTCGGGCCGTCGAACTCGGCCTTGATCTGGGCGATGACGGCGGCGGGCGGGGCGTCGGCGACGACCATCAGCGTGGTGTTGGAGGGGGTGTACCACGCGGAGTAGTAGTCGCGGAAGTCCTCGGGGGTGAGGGCCCGGATCGACTCCTCGGTGCCGATGGGCAGGCGCTGGCCGAGGAGGGAGCCGGGGGCGAGGTGCTCGAAGTAGTAATCGCGGATGCGCTGCTGGCCGCTGAGGCGGGCGCGGCGTTCCTCGATGATGATCTCGCGCTCCTGGTCGATCTGCTCGGGGAGGAGGCTGAGCCGGGTAGAGACGTCGGCGAAGAAGCGGAGGGCCTTCTCGATCGTCTCGGGCTTGTTGTCGGGGAGCTCGAGCGTGTAGGTCGTCTGGTCGAAGCTGGTGAAGGCGTTCTGATGCTGGCCGAAGGCGAGGCCCAGGGACTGGAAGAACGGGATCACCGAGCCCGGGGGGAAGTTTTCGGAGCCGTTGAAGGCCATGTGCTCGAGGAAGTGGGCGAGGCCGCGCTGCCGGTCGGTCTCGTTGAAGGAGCCGGAGTGCACGTGCATCCAGACGGCGGCGCGGCCGGGGGGGTTGTCGTGCTGCCGCACGATGTAGCGGAGGCCGCTCTCGAGCTCGCCGGTCTCCAGCCGGGGGTCGGTGGGGAGGGGCTGCGCCCGCAGCGACGGCGCGAGCGTGAGGAGCGCGACGATGACGCTCCCGAGGATGCGGGCGGTGGGCTTCATGGCGGGCTCCGGTGTGGCACGTGCGGGGACTCTAGCGGGGGATGCGGGCTCAGCGGCCCACGACCACCTCGCAGAGGCCCCAGCAGCCGCGGGCCTCGCGCTGAAAATCACCGGCGAGGAGGCCGTCGATCACCCCGTCGATCCGGGACTTGAGCTTCTCGTAATCCAGGTCGGCGAGGTCGATGGTTCCGCGCTCGCCGGTGGCGAGGAGCCAGTACTCGGCCGTGCCCAGCGGGGGATCGAGCGGGTCGGGCTCGCCCTCGAGGCCGTTCTGATGGTGGCGGAGGGCGATGGCGTAGATACCGAACTGCAGGTCGTTCTTGTCGGGCTCGAGGAGGGACTTCTTGGGGCGGCCGGTCTTGTAATCCACGATTCGGTGGCCGCCGGTGGGGAGGCGGTCGATGCGGTCGATCTTGGCGTGGAAGCTGTGGGTGTGTCCATCCCGGCTGTAGCCGAAGTTGATGGGGTGCTCGAGCTGTTCCACCTCATCGCCGGGGCGGATGAGCCGGCCGTGGGTGAGCCGGAGCTGCGCATCGAGCTGCCTGAGCTGCTCGGGGTCGGCCTCGGCCCGGATGGGGAGCTGGCGGAGGAACTCCTCTCGACCGAGCGTGAGCA
>JAEYVB010000197.1 GCA_023429345.1 Planctomycetota bacterium | reverse complement strand
GGCGTTGGGGAGCTCGTTGAACCCGATCTGCACGCCCAGGTTGTTGTAGAGGCGCAGCGCCGAGTCCTGCACGGGCTGCATCCCGTCGCCCTCGAGCGTGATGATGGCCAGGCCGGTGCCCTGGGCCTGGAACTGGAAGAACTGGTGCGCGGTCTGGTCGGCCAGCCCGCCGGTGACGCGGGAGAGGCGCGTGACCGGGTCGAGCGGCATGTCCGTGCCGATCGCGTCGAGCATGAGGGTGAAGGGGCCGGTTGCGGTGGGGATGTTCGCGGTGCGGTCGCCGCGGACGCGCACGTAGAACGTGCGGTCGGGGCCGCTGGCGGTGAGGGCGAAGGCGTCGGTGAGGGTGCCGCTGTCGCTGTCGCCCTTGATGAGCGTGCCGTTAGCGTCGTAGATCTCGACACGGGGGTCGAAGTCGGCGGAATCGGCGATCGCGGCGAAGGTGAAGTCGCTCACGAACGCGTCGCCCGCGCCGGTCGTGATGCGGTAGACGACATCGCCGCCGCGGATATCGACGCTGCCGTTCTCGGTCGATTCGCCGGTGCCGGGGTTGAGCGCTCCGCCGGCGGTTGTGGTGCCGTTGACGCGGACCTTGTAGGCGCCGGTGGCGCTTGCGCCGGCGATGTCATCGCCGCGGACCACGACGAAGTATTCCTGCCCGGCCGTGGCGACGAAGCCGACCCAGCCGTCCTCGAAGACGCCCGAGGTGAGCGTGCCGTTGGTGGAGCCTTCGGCGACGAGCGTGGGCGTGTTGTCGGGGCCGGAGCGGGTGTAGACCTCGACGCGGGAATCGAGGAGGCTGCCAGCGGTCAGCGTGTCCGCCCAGACGCGCACGAAGTCGTTGGCGGGGGCCACGAAGCGCATGACGTCGGTCTCGCCGCTGGCGGAGAGCACGCCATCGAGGCCGCTGCCGTCGACCGGGGCATCCTGAATGAGGACCGATGGAGTCGGAGTATTGAAAACTTCGTTGAAGCTCGGGTGATCGCCGGCGAGCAGGACGCGGCCTTCGAGGGCCTCCCACAGCGCGGGCGCGGGGGCCTGGCCGGCCTTGCTGAGGATGCTGCGGATGCCGCCTTGCGGGCGACGGGAGTTACGGCTGTCCCTACGGCTCATGGGAGGCTCCATGCTCGAATCGATTTCCGGGTTGGGACGACGCGTTCGCCCAGGCCCGGTGGCTCCGTTCAGTGCGTACCGCAAGCGGGCCGCGTACCCGCCGGCGCGTGTTTTCCCCGGGCCCATCGGGCAGCCTTGGGGGGACGGGCAAGATAACCGAAGCCCGGGCGACCCGTCCAGCCGGGGCTCCCCCCCGGACGGTGGTCGTTCGTGCTCAGGTACCCCGCTGAGGGTGTGCGGCCCCGGCCGCGGCCAGCCCGTCTTACCCAGATTCGAACCGGGTTAGCGGACGGTTCCGAGGGAGCACTAACCGGCGATGGCGGCTTTCACGGCCCCCTGGGCGAGGAGGTCGGCGGCGTCGTAGAGGGGGAGGCGGGAGTTCGTCTGGGTGACGAGGAGGGGGGCCTCGCTGGAGGCGAGGATGACGCCCTGGCAGCCCCGGTCGGCAAAGTTTCCGATGATTTCGAGGACTCGGGTCTGCGATTTGGGGTTGATGGTGCCGTAGATGAGTTCTTGGAAAATGATTCGGTCCATCTGCTCGGCCTCTTCGGGCTCTGGGGTGAGGACCTGGATTCCGCGGATGCCGAGGTGCGTCTGGTAGGTCGAGCCGCTGGTAACCATCTTGGTGCCGAGGAGGCCGACGATCTTGCGGGCGTCGTTCTCGACGGCCCGGGCGACGAGGTCGGGCATGGTGATCCAGGGGATCGGGGAGCCGGACTCCGCGAGGTGGACCCCGTGCTGGACGGCGTTGTCGGGGGTGAGGCAGAAGTCGGCGCCGGTGCGGGCCAGGATCTCTGCGGAGCGGCGGAGGAGGTCGCCGACGGCGTGCCAGTCGTTGGCGCGCACGGCGTCGATGTACATGGCCAGGGGCTCGGAATGCAGGGAGACGCGGGGGTGCTGGTGGGGCTCGAGGAGGTGGGCGGCCTGCCGGAAGATCTGCCGGTAGAAAAGGGCGGCTCCCTCGGGGCTGACGGCGACGATTCCAATGTGCCTGGTCACGGGACAAGGGTACTGGTGTCGGCCCGCGTTGGCGAACCGGGCCGCGGATGGGGCGCGGCGGGGCGTGCCCGGGGGCTTACACTGGGGCCGTGAGCGGAGATCCGTTTGAAACCCTTGGTGTTCCGGCACGCTTCGACTTGGAGGCGGCCGATCTGGACCGGGCCTACTTCGGGCGGTCCGCCGCCCTCCATCCGGATATCGCTTCGGGGAATCCCGACGCCGCGCGGAGGATGGCGGAACTGAACCGGGCGAAGGAGATCCTCTCTTCGCCGGAACGGCGGGCGGATGCACTCCTCCGCCGGCTGGGCGGTCCGGACCGCTCGGAGCACCGGCAACTGCCCCCGGCCTTTCTGGCGGAGATCATGGAGGTGCGGGAGGAGATCGAGGCGGCTTTGGCCGCGGCTCCGGAGCGGCGGGAACAGGAACGCCTCCGGTGGGAGGCGTGGGCGGAGGGGGAGCGGTCTCGGGCGATCGAAGAGGTGGGGGAGATGTTCCGCGGGCTCGCTTCGCCGGGCGATCCGGAGGGGCTGCGGGCGATCCGGACGCGGTTGAACGCGTGGCGCTATATCGAGCGGCTGATCGAGCAGCTGGACCCCGCGTACGACCCGGCACGGGCGGATCTCGAGGATCGCTAGGGCGGTCAGGGGAGCGGGCAGCCCTGGGCGAACTTGTTGAGGAAGCAGGTGAAATCGGCGACGTTGAGCGCGGGCGCGGTGGTGCTGCAATCGCAGTTTGCGGTGGGGTCGCCGGCGGCGAACTTGGAGAGGAAGCAGGTGAAGTCGGCGACGTTCAGGATGGGCGGCGTCGTGGAGTTGTCGCAGTTGGCGGGGCAGACCTCGATCCGGGTGATCGTCGCGGCGCCGCTGTCGAACGAGAGATAGCCGACGAAGGATGTGGGGGTCAGGACCACATCGGACAGATCGAAGTAGGCGACGTTGCTCG
>JAEYVB010000348.1 GCA_023429345.1 Planctomycetota bacterium | reverse complement strand
GGCCCGAAACTCCCGGAGCCGACGCTGGCCGTGCTGTCGCAGCCGCTCGACGACTACGAAACGGAGTTCGACCGTGCGATCCAGGAACGCATCCGCCTGAGCGACGACGCGGCCGACCTCCCGCCGGGCAGGATCGACGTGGAGAAGCTCCAGAAGCAGATGGCGTCGCAGCGCGAGGCGGCGCTGAAGCTCAAGGCGATCAACGAGCGTCACGCGAGGAAAATCGAGCCTCTCCTCCCCGAGGACAAGCAGCAGGCCTTCGCGGATGCTGTCCGGCTGCAGACCTACCCGCGGGTGTACCGGCCGAGCCAGATCAAGATGCAGCTCGAGGCCGCGGCCGCCCTGACCGACCTCGATTCCGACCAGAAGGACTCGCTGTCGCAGCTCTCCCAGCAATACGCCCGCGAGCTGGGCCCGCTGAACGACGCCTGGGCCGCGGCCATCGAGAAGGATGAGGCCAGCGCGAACAACGGGATGCTTGGGGGCGCGGGCGGGATGGTGATGTTCCGCATGGGCGACGAGAATGAGGAGCTTGCCGAGGCCCGCAAGGCGCGGCGCGAGCTCGATGAGCGGATCCGGGATCGGATGAACAGGATCCTCCGTCCCGAGCAGCAGGAGCGGCTGCCGAAGCCCGCCGAAGAGCAGGAGGGCATGATGATGGTGGCTCCTTCGGGCGGGGTCGTCATCGG
The DNA here is from genome assembly GCA_023429345.1 of Planctomycetota bacterium. Taxonomy (GTDB): domain Bacteria; phylum Planctomycetota; class Phycisphaerae; order Phycisphaerales; family UBA1924; genus JAEYVB01. The sequence continues at coordinate 2,931 of JAEYVB010000348.1, read as the reverse complement.
GGGCTGAACGGCACGGGGCCGCTCCCCGCTCCCTCCCCGTCCACCGCCATGGTCGGGTGCGGCCGCCCATTTTTTGTTTGAAACCGGGAGGGCTGCTCCGGAATAAACCCGCGTGGGAGGTTTCGCTCTCGTTTCTGCAAGCAGGGGGCGAACCCGGCGTTCTCTGGAGGACGATCTCCTGTAACCGGGTTCGGATTCTGTGCGTAGAAAGGCCTCCCGTTCGGCCTTTATACTGCCGGCAGACCCGCCCAGGAGATGAGGATCATGAACCGAACCCGTATCCATCTTTATGTCGTCGCCCTCGTCGCGCTCGTCCTCGGGCTGGCGGCGCCGTCCGTCCACGCGCAGTTCGGGATGGGCGGGGGCATGGGCGGCGGCGACTTCCAGCTGCCGATCACCCGCCGGGGCGTGGACGCGTACGCGAAGATCCTGGGACTGGACGAGGACCAGAAGGCCGCCGCGCTCACGCTGTTCGAGGGGTACCGCGCCGATCACAAGGCGGTCCGGGACGATGTCAAGAAGGCGATGGAGGAGCTGCAGGCGAAGTTCCGCGACACCATGGACATGTCGGTGTTCAAGGATGCCGGCAAGCAGATGAAGCCGCTGACGAAGCGGATGGAGGACCTGGAGGAGCAGTACTTCACCGACCTGCGGTCATTGCTCAACGAGGGGCAGAGCGAGCGCTTCCCCCGGGTCGAGCGCTACCGCCGCCGCGAGACCGGCCTGATGTTCGCGATGGTGGGAGGCGCCCGCGTCGACCTGATCGATGTGGTGGCGAAGGCCGGCGTCGATCCGGCGGCGGATCCGTCGCTGGCGGAGACGCTGCAGTCCTACGAGCTCGACCTGGACCGGCTGCTGGCGGCGCGCGAGGCGGGCATGAAGGGGTTCGAGGAGGAGGGCGAGAAGGTCGCCGAAGAGGCGATGCAGATGAACTTCGCCCGCGTGGAGAAGATGTTCAAGGCCTGGATGGACCTCGAGCGTCCGATGCGGGACCTGAACAAGAACTACGCACGCCGCATCACGCCGATGCTCCCCGCGGACAAGCAGGCGGCGTTCGAGAGCAACTTCAAGCTGCGGTCGTACCCCTCCGTGTACCGGACCCCGCACACGATGAAGGAGATCGACGCCGCGCTCAAGCTGGAGGACCTCGACGCCGACCGGCGCACGCAGATCGAGGGGATCAGGGCGGCGTACGAGCGCGACCTCGAGGTGGCCAACGGCAAGTGGGCCGCGGCCATCGAAGAGAAGGACGACAAGGGCATCATCCCGTGGATGGCGATGATGGGCGGCGGGAAAGAGAACCCGATCGCCGGCCCACGGAGCGAGCGCCGCGAGCTGGACAAAGGCGTCCGCGAGCGGCTTCACGCGCTGCTCTCCCCGGAGCAGAAGGAGAAGCTGCCGAAGGAGCCGAAGCGGGACCAGACGGAAGAGGCGATGGACATGATGGGCATGGACATCGACCCCGAGCTGATGCAGGAGATGCAGCAGTTCGAAGAGGAATGACGATTGACCGGCCGGGCGCCGGACAAAGGGCACGGATGACTTCGATCGGGATCAACGTGGAACGAAGGGCCGAAACGCAGCCGCTCGAGCTCTCGCCCCCGGGCGGGGCAGCGCCCGAGCCGCTGGGGCAGAAGCCCGACGTCGACCCCGCCGCGACGCGGGCGATCACCGCCGAGCAGGCCGTCCGCCTCCGGGCGGTGCCCTACGCCTTCGAGAACGGCCGGCTGCTGGTGGCGATGCTGGACACGGCGGACTTTGCGGCGGCGGACGAAGTGTCGGTCTCCGCGGGCAAGCCCGTGACGCGCATGGCCATTACGGAGGAGGCCTTTACCGAGCTGCTCCGCGGCGCCTACGGCACGACCGCCGCCCAGATGGCAGCCCGCCTGGGCGGGCACCCGGAGGCGTCCGAGGACGATCTGATCTCGAACCTGGAGGCGATCGACGCCGACGACCTCCACCGGATGGCCGAGCAGCCGTCGCTGATCAACCTGGTGAACCTGATCATCCTCGAGGGCATCCGGGCCCGCGCCAGCGATGTCCACATCGAGCCCTTCGAGAAGGTGCTGGCGGTCAAGTACCGGATCGACGGCGACCTCGTCCAGCAGCAGCCCCCGCCCAAGCACCTCCAGCCCGCGATCACCAGCCGCATCAAGATCATGGCGGGGATGAACATCGCCGAGCGATACGCCCCGCAGGACGGCCACATCACGCTGCGCTTCGAGGGCCGCAAGATCGACATCCGCGTGAGCACCGTCCCGACGATCTACGGCGAGTCGGTCGTCATGCGCATTCTCGACAAGGAGGCGATCAAGCTCGACCTCGAGATGCTCGGCATGGGCGCGGCCGACCGGGAGAAGATGCGCAAGCTCATCGATCTCCCCCACGGCATGGTCCTGGTCACCGGGCCCACGGGGAGCGGCAAAACGACCACGCTCTACGCCGCGCTCACCAAGCTCTACGACCCCTCGCTCAAGATCATCACGATCGAGGACCCCGTGGAGTACGAGCTCGCGGGCGTGAACCAGATCCCGGTCAACCCCAAGCGGGGCCTCACTTTCGCCGGCGGCCTCCGGAGCATCCTCCGCCAGGACCCGGACGTGATCATGGTCGGCGAGATCCGCGACTTCGAGACGGCCGAGATTTCGGTTCGCGCCGCCCTCACCGGCCACCTCCTCTTCAGCACGCTGCACACCAACAACGCCGTCAGCGCGATCGGCCGCCTCCTCGATATGGGCATCGAGCCGTTCCTGCTCTCGAGCGTGCTCGAGGGCGTCATCGCCCAGCGGCTCGGCCGCCGGCTGTGCCAGCACTGCAAGCACCCCGTCCCGCTCACCGAGGAGCTCCTCCACCGCCTCTCCGACCCCGAGCAGGCGATGTTCCGCGGGAGGATGGGCTGGCGGAGTGCGGGATGCGAGAAGTGCGACGGCG
>JAEYVB010000345.1 GCA_023429345.1 Planctomycetota bacterium | reverse complement strand
ACGCCGAGCGCCAGGCGGCCGGGCTCGTCGCGATCGCTGAGGACCGATGCCGCGAGAACGGCCAGCCCGCCCCCGAACGACTCGCCGGCGATTGAGATCGGTGCTTCGGCCGACTTCGGCGACCGCGCCAGGTCCTGCCGCAGGGCGCGGCAGGCGTTCACCACATCGGCCACCGCAAGCGAAAACGACCAGGCGCAGCCGCTCCCATGATCGGAGATCGGCTCGCCGAGTCCGTAGGTAATCCACGCCCCTCCGGTGCCGCCGGCATGCTCGACGAGTCTCGCCGCGTCCAGTTGCGAACCGGGATAGCCGCGGACCCGCAGGCAGAGCACGACAACCCCGCGCTCGGTCAGCGGCCGCCACTCCTCGGCCGCCTGCGCGAGGCTCGGCACGTTCGCGTAGCCGTGCAGCACGACCAGTCCCGCCGTCGGCCGACCCTCCGGCCAGGCGACGCCGCAGCCGATCCGGGTGTGACCCAAACTCTCGAACTCGTGCGTGGCGGTGGGATCGGAGCGATCTTCCTCGCGCCGGTCGCGGAGGCGGGGCTCGGAGGCGTAGACGGCGGCGGACCACGACTTCCAGAACGCCCCGTGCCCGGGCGCGCGGGTGGCATCCGCGACGTGGGCGAGGGTCCGGATGGGCGCGAGGCCGAAATCGTCCGGCTCCGTCATACCCTAAATGTAAGCCCGTGGGCGGGGGTGAGGGCCGATCCGGGCTCGAAAGTCGCGCGGCTGCCTACCCTCCCTTCCCCCCTTCTCCACAGGAGCTACGAATGAGTCTGATCGCGCCCCACGGCGGCACGCTGGTGAACCGTCTCGCAAACGAGCCCCGGGCCGCGGAGCTCCGCAAACTCGCCCCGACCCTCCCGCGGATCGATCTCTCCGCGAAGCAGTCCTGCGACCTCGAGATGATCACCGTGGGGGCCTTCAGCCCGCTGTCGGGGTTCATGGGCAAGGCGGACTTCGAGAGCGTCTGCAGGACGATGAAGCTGGCCAACGGCCTGGTCTGGTCGGTGCCGATCCTGCTGGCCGTCAAGCCCGAGCAGGCGGCCGCGGCCGGCGTGGGCAAGCAGGTGGCGCTTTACGCGCCCAACGGCGTGCTGCAGGCGGTGATGACCGTGCAGGAGCAGTTCACCCACGACAAGAAGCTCGAGATCCCGAGCGTCTTCCGCACCGAGGACACCGCGCACCCGGGCGTCAAGGCCGTGACCGAGGAGGGCGACCTCTGCCTGGCCGGCCCCGTCGAGTCGCTGGAGGTCTGCGTCGATCCCAGCGGCCCGGAGGCGTTCCTCGACCACCGCCTCACGCCGGCGCAGACCCGCGCCGCGTTCGAGGCCAAGGGCTGGTCGAAGATCTGCGCGTTCCAGACCCGCAACCCCATCCACCGCGCCCACGAGTACCTCTGCAAGGTCGCCCAGGAGATCTGCGACGGCCTCATGATCCACCCGCTCGTCGGCGAGACCAAGCCCGGCGACATCCCGGCCGCCGTGCGGATGGATTGCTACAAGGTCCTCATCGAGAAGTACTTCGCCAAGGAACGCACGATGCTCGCGGTCATGCCCGCGGCCATGCGGTACGCCGGCCCGCGCGAGGCGGTGCACCACGCCGTGGTCCGCAAGAACTACGGCGTCAATCACTTCATCGTCGGGCGCGACCACGCCGGCGTCGGTAACTACTACGGCACCTACGACGCCCAGAACATGTTCACCGACGAGGTCACGGCCGCCCTGGGCATGACCATCTTCAAGTTCGAGCACACCTACTGGTCCAAGGCCAGCGGCGGCATGGTCTCCCCCAAGAGCTTCCCCAAGATCGAGGGCGACGCCGTCGCCCTTTCCGGCACGCAGGTCCGCGACATGCTCGCCAGGGGCGAGCGGCCCCCGGCGGAGTTCTCACGCCCCGAGGTCGCCGATGTGCTGATCAAGTGGGCGAAGGGGAGCTGAGCCGCTTCCGCAGCACCCGCAGCAGCGTCTCGGGCTCGAGGTAGCTCTCGGGCACGCGCAGGTAGACCTCGTGCAGCCTCTCCCCCGTGGGCGGGGGCAGCACGCGGACCGACAACTCCGGCTCGCCCGGCGCCTTGGGCCTTGCGAGCGAGAACCGGGCGGCATCGGTCCGGGCCGGCGCGGGCTTGTCGGCGCGGCCGACCGACCGCAACTGCTCCGCGACACCGGCGGGGTTCTCCGTCCGGAAGAGAACATCGGGGGTGCGGAGGGTGATGGATTTGACGCCGAGCGCGGCCGCGGCCACGCGGAGCTCGGCGAGTTCGAGCAGCCGCTGCACCGGCTTGGGCGGCTCGCCGTAGGCCTCCTTCAGATCGGAGCCCACCTTCTCGAGGTCGGCGCGGCCCGCGGCGGTGGCGATGCGGCGGTAGGCCTCCATGCGGCGGAGGTCGCTGGCGATGTAGACCTTGGGGATGGTGCCGGTGATGCCGATGTCGACCGCGCTGCTGCTGGCGGTGGCGGGCGGGGCCTCGTTCTTCAGCTCGCGCACGGACTCGTCGAGGAGCCGGCAGTACATCTCGTAACCGACGGCCGCGATATGCCCGGACTGCTCGGCCCCGAGCAGGTTGCCGGCCCCGCGGATCTCGAGGTCGCGCATGGCGATCTTGAAGCCGGCCCCGAGCATGGAGTACTGCTCGATGGCCTTGAGCCGTTTCTGGGCGACATCCCGGACCGTCCCGTCGTTGGGGAGCAGCAGGTAGCAATACGCGCGGTGCTTGTAGCGGCCGACGCGGCCGCGGAGCTGGTGCAGCTCGGCGAGGCCGAAGCGGTGCGCATCCTTGATGATCATGGTGTTGGCGGTGGGGATATCGATCCCGCTCTCGATGATCGTGGTCGAGACGAGGATGTCGGCCTCCCGGCGCATGAACTTGAGCATGACCTCTCCGAGTTCGTGCGGGTTCATCTGCCCGTGGCCGACGACGATGCGGGCGTCGGGGGCGAGGCGCTGGACGTCGTCGGCGACAGAGCGGATGTCGTGGACGCGGTTGTGGACGAAAAACACCTGCCCCTCGCGGGCGAGCTCGCGGGCGATGGCCTGGGCGATGCGGCGCTCGTTGTAGGGGATCACCTCGGTCACGATGGCGCGGCGGTCCAGGGGCGGGGTGGTAAGGCTGGAGATATCGCGGAGGCCCAGCATCGCCATGTGCAGCGTGCGCGGGATGGGCGTGGCGGAGAGAGTCAGCACGTCGACCGTGAGCCGGAGCCGCAGCAGCCGCTCCTTGTGCTCGACGCCGAAGCGCTGCTCTTCGTCGACGATGACCATGCCGAGGTCGGCGAACTTTACATCCTGCGAAAGCAGGCGGTGCGTGCCGATGATGACGTCGACGTGCCCTTTCTTGAGTGCCTCGAGGACCCCCCTGGCCTCCTTGTCGCTCTTGAACCTGGAGAGGCTTTCGATGCGGAACGGGTAGCCCGCGAAGCGGCTGCGGAACGTCCGCTCGTGTTGCTCGGCGAGGACGGTGGTCGGGACCAGGACGGCGGCCTGCTTGCCGAACTCGACCGCCTTGAAGGCGGCGCGGATCGCCAGCTCGGTCTTGCCGAAGCCCACATCGCCGCAGACGAGCCGGTCCATCGGCTGGGCGCTGGTCATGTCCTTTTTGATCTCAACGAGCGCGGCGAGCTGGTCCTCGGTCTCCTCGTAGG
>JAEYVB010000258.1 GCA_023429345.1 Planctomycetota bacterium | reverse complement strand
CTCTTCGGCCAGGCGCGTACCGACGCCGCCGGCAAGGATGGCGACTCTCATCAATGGACCTCCTGGGACCAGCCGCGGGGGAGCGCATCGAACGGCGCGCCGCTGTCGGAGAGCGGGTCGGACGGCTCGACGGCCAGCGAGCGGATCCGCGGCGGCGGCGGCACGGCCGAAGGCCTGGCGCGGGGGATGCGGAGCTCCTGCGGGCGGTAGCGGCGCGGGGGCTTGTGGACGTGCTCCCAACCCCGCCGGACCGCCCACGCGGAGACGGCGCGGAGGCACGCGATGCGCTGGCTCTGGGTGAGCGGGGCGCGGGCGACGGCCTCGACCGAATGCGTGATCTTGGCGGCGCTGGACGCCGCGGGGTTGACGCTGGCCGTGGGGTCGAACCAGCGGATCTTCTCGGCGTGGCTGCGGACGCGGAAGGAATAGCAATCCGGGTGCTGGCGGCGGAAGCTCTGATACTCCTGGATGTAGGCGATGCGGCCGCGCAGGAGCATCTCGGCCAGGAAGGTGCGGTCCGACCCGACGTAGCTGCGGTAGAGGCGGGTGTCGCGGATGATGTCGGAGCGCATCAGCCCCCAGATCTCGGTGAAGTGGTCGACCCAGAGGACGCGGGTGAAGCGCTCGGTGGCGGTGTCGCCGTCGAGCGGGATCTGGTCGTCGTAGGTGCCGACAACAACGCCGTCCTTGTTGATCATGACGGTGAGCGTGTGGGCCACGGAGATCCGGGGGTCGTCCTCCATCTCCTCGTAGCAGAGGCGGAGGAAATCGGGCCCGAGGACATCGTCGTGGGCGCACCACTTGAAGTACCGCGAGCGGGCGGCGGTGAAGGCGAAGTTGAAGTTGGGCGCTGCGCCGATGTTCTCTGGATGGCGGTGGTAGGCGACCCGCGGGTCGCGGCGCTCGTAGCCGCGGCAGATCTCCTCCGTGCCGTCGGTGGAGGCGTTGTCGGCGATGATGAGGCGGAAGTCGCCAAAGCTCTGCGCGAGGATCGACTCGATCGCCTCGCGGATGTAGTTCTCCCCGTTGCGGACGGGCAGCCCCACGGCGATCGGGGCCCGGGGTGCGTTGACGATCGAGTAGCCCATTTCCCCTCCAACTCCTCTCAAGGTCAAGATACTTCACGCGGCTGGACGGACCTACTTAAATGCATTTCCGACTTGGTGAATCCGGGTTCACGGGGCGGTCAAAGTGGCGGCGGGACGGGCGAAAAGGCGCGCCGCGCGGGCCGCGAGATCGCGGCCGATCGCCAGGGATGCGGTGGCGGCGGGCGAGGGCGCGTTCAGCACGTGCAGCGCACGATCGTGCTCGAGCAGGGCGAAATCATCGAGGAGCTTTCCCTGCCTGTCGACGGCCTGCGCGCGGACCCCCGCGCGGGCGGGCACCAGGTCGTCCTCGCCGATCTCGGGAACCAGTTCGCGGAGATCGCGGGCGAAGCGGGCGCGGCTCAAGGAGCGCCGGACCTCTTTCAGCGCTGTGGACCGGTTCCGCCAGCCCATCCGCCAGAAACCCGGGAACCGGGCGAGCTCGGCGAGATCGCGGCCGGAGGCGGCGGACCACGTGTATCCGTGCCGCGCCAGGGCCAGGACCGCGTTGGGCCCGGCCTCGACCGCGCCGTCGATACGGCGGGTGAAGTGGACGCCCAGGAACGGGAAGCGCGGGTCCGGCACCGGGTAGATCAGGTTGCGGACGAGCCCCGCGCGCCCCGGCCTCAGCGTGTAGTACTCCCCGCGGAAGGGAACGATCCGGACGGCTGGGTCCGCGCCGCAGAGCCGCGCGATCCGGTCGGAATGCAGCCCGGCGCAGTTGATGAGATACCGTGCGGTGACCTCGCCCGCGGCGGTCTGGAGGCGGTGGATAGGGCCTTCCCGCCGCACGCCGATGAGCGCAGCGCCGGTGGAGATCCGGCCCCCGAGCCGGGCGATCTCCGCGGCCACCGCGCGGGCTACGTCGCCGTACCCGACGATGCCGGTCTCCGGAACATGCAGGGCGGCTTGGCCGGCCGCGCAGGGCTCAACATCCCGGAGTTCGTCCGCGCCGAGGCGGCGGATGCCGGCGAGCCCGTTGGCGCGGCCGCGGCGCTCGAGTTCGTCCAGGGCCGGGAGTTGCTCAGGCCGGGTGGCGACGATCAGCTTGCCGCACCGCTCGAAGGGGACGCCGTGCGCGGTGCAGAAATCTTCGAGGAGACCGCGGCCCTCAGCGCACAGCCGGGCCTTGAGGCTGCCGGGCTTGTAGTAGACACCGGAGTGGATCACCCCGCTGTTGCGGCCGGTCTGGTGCGTCGCGACCCGGTCTTCCGCCTCCAGCACGACCACGCTCTCCCACCCGGATTCCAGGAGGGCCAGCGCGGTGGCGAGTCCGACGATGCCGCCGCCGATCACGGCGATCTCGGCCTGGGGTATGGTGCGCGGGGCCTCCATCGGGTGTTGTTGTACACCGCCTGAAGCGAGCGCTAGTGAATGGTGACTAACGAGTTAAGCCTCACCCGGTGTAGGACTCAGCGGCGCGGGCTGGACCGGGTGGAGGGCTTGGCGGCCGCGGCCTCGTTGACGAGCTTGGCCAGGTCGTTGAGGTCCTTCTGGGTCAGGATGCGGCGTGTGCGCGTCTCGTCTGCGTCGAGCTTGGGGAGGTAGGTGGTGACCTGGGCCCAGAGCTTCTCCTGCTTCTTGGCATCCCCAGTGGCCAGGAAGAGATCGGAAACGATCTCGGAGAGCCGCTGGACCGCGATGGTGTCGAGCTGCTGGTAGTAGCGCTTGACGATCTTCTGCTGGTGTGCGGAAAGGTGCTGACCCTTGGCCATGCGAGAGGGTAGGGGCCCGACTCGGGCGGGGCCGCAGCCCGCGCTACTTCACCGGGCTGACCTTCGCCCATTGCTCCTCCAGCCGCTTGGGCGACACAGGATGAAGGGTGCCGAGCTCCTGAGCGAACATGGAGACGCGGAGCTCCTCGAGCATCCAGCGGTAGCGGGTGAGCTCGGGGTCCTGCAGGGGGGCGGGCTGGCCCGGGAGCGCGCCCGCGTTGGCGCGCACGGTCCAGCGCTGCCAGAGGGGGATGAGCTCGTGCATGAGCTTGATGTCGCGCTGGAGCCCCGCGTTGCGGAGCTTGTCGAGCCGCATGGCGATGGCGCCGAGGTAGCGGGGGTACTGCTTGAGCTGCTCCCAGGGCGTGGCGCCGATGAACCCCTTGGGGAGGAGCCGCACGAGCTGGTCCTTGAGGTCGGCGATGGTGAGCTCCCACGCCGGCGGCGCCTTGTCGGCGAGGCGGAGGGCCAGCGCGTGCCGCTGGGCCAGGATCTGGGCGACGAGTTCCGCCGTCTCGCGCATGGCGGGGCCGATCTGCTTCCATCCCTCGGTGAGCCGCCTCTCGAACTCGTGCTTGGTGCGGATCGGGGGCCGGCCCGCGAGGAAGATGCGCTCCGCGACGAGGTCGGTCAGGTCCCGCTTGAGCTGGTCGGCGCCGCCCAGGGTCGCGTAGTGCAGGGCCACCTGGTTGAAGTTCTTGACGAGGCGGAGGTGGTAGGAGATCTCGTCCTTTGCCTGCAGGATGAAGAGGCGGCGAAGGCCGGAGTGGGTCGCGAGCGCGGCCACTTCCGGCCTCTCCAGGAGCCGCAGCGAGACATTGCTCCCGTTGTCCACGAGCGCCGGGTAGCCCGAGAGCACGATGCCGTCGCGCTTGACGTCGAGCCGCTCGGGGAGCTCGCCGAAATCCCAGGAGGTGATGCCGTCGCGGTCGAACGTGCTCCCGGGGCCGCGGCGGGTCGCCTGCGCAAAGCTCTTCTGGGCCTTGCCGGCGAAGCGGTTCTTGAGGTCCAGCACATCCCGGCTCTCGGCGAGGGGCTTGCCCTTCTCGTCGAGCACGCGGATGTTCATCCGGAGATGGTCCGGGATCGCCCTGGGCTGCCACGCATCCCGCGGGATCTTCACCGAGCGGAGGCCGAAGATCCTGGCCGAGAGCGCATCGACCAGCGATCCCTTGCCAAACTCCAGCTCCCGGGCGCACTGCTCCGCCAGGGCCGGCATGGGCTCAAGAAGCTTGCGGTAGCTCTTGGGGAGGCAGCGAAACAGGGCGACGATCTTCTCCTGGAGCTGGCCCGGCACGAGCCACTCGCAGCGGTCGGCATCCAAAAGCAGGAGCGCCTCGATCGGCACCTCCATCGTGATGCCGTCCGACGCTCCGCCCGGGTCGAGCACGTACTCAAGGTTCAGGCGGGTGGTCGCGCCGACGTACACGGTGTCGGGGTACCGCTCCGGCGTGACCCCCTCGGGCGCCTGCGCGATCAGGTCCCGCGGGCGCATGAAGAGCGCCTCCGGGCTCCGGCGCTCGTGCTGCTTCCGCCAGGCGTCGAGCGTCGCGACGGAAAAGACCTCGGGCGGCAGGCGCGTCTCGTAGAAGTCGTGGATCACCTGCGCCTCGAGCACCAGGTCGGGCTTGCGGACCTTCGCCTCCAGCCGGCGCACCTCCTCGATCACCCGGGCGTTGTGCTGAAAGAACGGCCACGCCGCGGCCGTGGTGGGGCGGAGGTGGCCCTCGACCAGGGCGTCGTGGAGGAAGATCCGGCGGCTGTCGCGCGGGTTGATGGGCCCGTAATGGACGCGCCGCCGCGGCACGATCTCCAGGCCGAACAGGTTGACGCGCTCGAACGCCGCGACCTGCCCCGCCTCCATGGACCAGTGCGGGTCGAAGTAGCTCTTCTTGGCCAGGTGCGGGGAGAGGGCCTCGATCCACTCCGGCTCGATGCGGGCGCAGGTGCGGGCATAGAGCTTCGTCGTCTGCACCAGCTCCGCCGCCATGAGCCACCGGGGCTTCTTCTTGAACGTCCCCGAGCCGGGGAAGATGTGGAACTTGCCGCCGCGGGCGCCGGAGTATTCCGGCGTGTCGCGCCGCATCCCGATGTTGCTGAGGAGCCCGGCCAGCAGCGAGCGGTGGATCGCCTCGTAGGCGCTGCTGCGCTCGGGGCGGGCGTCCTTGACCTCGCCCTTGCTGTCCTCCGTGCCGGCCTCGAAGAGCGGCTCCAGGTGCGTGAAGCCGCGGCGCCCGTCGGCCTTGTGCATGATCCCCAGGTCGCCGGCGATGGCGTGGAGCTGTTGGTGGATGTCCTCCCACTCCCGCATGCGGATGAAGGAGAGGAAGTTCGCCCTGCACCACCGGCGGAGCTTGCTGTGCGACAGGTGCTCGGACTGCTCGCGCCAGTGCTTCCAGAGCTTCAGCAGCGACACAAAGTCCGAGTTCTCGTCCTTCCACTGCGCGTGGGCGATGTCCGCGAGCTCGGCCTCGGCCATGGGCCGCTCCCGCGGGTCCTGGATGGAGAGCGCGGCGGCGATGACCAGCACCTCCGGCAGGGCCTTCTCCTCGCGCGCCTGCAGGATCATGCGCCCGATGCGCGGGTCGATGGGGAGGCGGGCCAGGTCGCGCCCGAGGCGGGTGAGGGCGCCCTCCTCGTCGATCGCGCCGAGCTCGTGCAGCGTCTCGTACCCGTCCCGGATCATCCGCTCTTCCGGCGGGTCGATGAACGGGAAATCCTCCGGCGCGCCCAACCGCAGCGCCTTCATCTGCAGGATCACGCTCGCGAGGTTCGTCCGCAGGATCTCGGGGTCGGTGAAGCGGGGCCGCTCCGCGAAATCCCCCTCGCTGTACAGGCGGATGCACACGCCCTCGGCGATGCGCCCGCAGCGGCCCTTGCGCTGGTCGGCCGAGGCCCGCGAGATCGGCTCGATCGGCAGCCGCTGCACCTTCGTGCGGTGGCTGTAGCGGCTGATCCGCGCGTACCCCGGGTCGACCACGTACCGGATCCCCGGCACCGTCAGCGACGTCTCGGCGACGTTAGTCGCGAGGATGATGCGGCGGATGCCGGCCGCGTGCGGCTGGAAGATCCGCATCTGCTCCGCGGCCGACAGCCGGGCATAGAGCGGCAGCACCTCCGTGGTGGGGGAGGAGGGGGGGTGATGCTTGCGCAGCGCCTCGGCCGTCTCGCGGATCTCGCGCTCCCCCGCGAGGAAGACAAGGCAATCCCCGGACCCGAGGCCCGCCAGCTCGTCCACCGCGTCGAGGATCGCGTCGGTCTGGTCGCGGTCGTCGTCCTTCTCGAGCGCGAACGGGCGGTAGCGGGTCTCGACCGGGTAGGTGCGACCGGAAACCTCGATGATCGGCGCCGGCCCGCGCCCGCTCCCGAAATGCCGCGCAAAGCGCTCGGGGTCGATGGTCGCGGACGTGATGATGACCTTCAAATCCGGCCGCCGCGGCAGGAGCTGCCGCAGATACCCCAGGAGAAAGTCGATGTTGAGGCTCCGCTCGTGCGCCTCATCGATGATGATCGTGTCGTACTGCTCCAGCCGCGGGTCGGTCTGCGTCTCCGCCAGCAGGATGCCGTCGGTCATCACCTTGATGTAGGTATCGGGGCCCGTCTTGTCCCCGAAGCGGACCTTGTACCCCACCGGCCCGGGATGGGCGCCCAGCGGCCGGCCCAGCTCCTCGGCGATGCGAGCCGCCACGGTCCGCGCGGCGATCCGCCGCGGCTGGGTGTGGCCGATCAGCCCCCCGACGCCGCGCCCGAGCTCCAGGCAGATCTTGGGGATCTGCGTCGTCTTGCCCGAGCCGGTCTCGCCGCTGATGACGACCACCTGGTTCTCCCGGATGGCCGCGGCGATGTCCTCGCGGCGCGCGACCACCGGCAGGTCGGCGGGAAAGGTGGGCGTGGGTAGGTTTTTCTGTCTCCGCTCGAGGCGGTCGATGCTGAGGGCCAGGTCGGTCTCAAGCCGCTGGAGAAGCTGGTCCGCGGGCTGGCCCTGGCGCGCACGGCCCTCGGCCGCCTGCAGCAGGCGGCGGAGCCGGGAGCGGTCGGCGGGCATGGCCTGGCCGAGCCGGGTGGAAAGGACCGATGGATCGGGGGACACCCACCATTTTAGATGCCGCACCTTCCGACGGCGGAGGTATTATGCGAGCCCCGCGCGGCGGTCGCGGCGGGGGTGCGGGGCGGGGGAGCGTGCCATGCGGATCCACATACTCACCGGAGAGGGCCGGGCCCGGGCGGCCAACCTGCCGACGCTCGCCCGCGCGTACCGGCGGGAGATGCGGCGGCGCCTGGGCGCGACGGCGACGTTTGCCGAGGGTGTACCGCTGGAGCGCGTGGCCGCGGACATCGCCGGCTCCGGCGCCGATGTGGCGCTCGTGGCGTTCGGCTGGGATGTGCCCGCGGAATCGCTGACGGCGGCGCTGGCGCCGTTGTATGAGTCGCCGCGCCGGCCTCGGGTGGCGTTCGTGGACTGGTACGACCAGACCTCGACACCCCATTTCGCGGTGCTGCCCTACGTGGACGCGTACGTGAAGCCGCAGGTCTACCGCGACCTTTCCTGGTACCGGGACGACCTGGTGGGCGGCTTCGCGTTCACCGACTTCCTGGCCCGCGAAGCAGGGGTCCTTCAGGACGATTTCCACTTCGGCTCCGTGCCGGACCCGGCGTACGCGCACCGGATCGTCGTCGGCTGGAACATCGGATCGTCAAGAGCGTACCGCCGCTACCTGCGGATCGAGGGACTGCGGTCCCGGCCGTGGACGCGGCGGCGCGTGGATGTCCAGGGAAGGTTCGGCCTGGGGCCCACGCCCGAGGGCTGGTACGCCTTCCACCGCCGCTCCGCGCGCACCGCGCTCGAAGGCCTGCGCGGCGAGTTCGACGTGCGGATGGAGGGGATGCTCCCGCGCCGGGCGTACATGCGCGAGCTGCGCGACAGCAAAGTCGCCGTGAGCCCCTTCGGCTGGGGCGAGGTCTGCTTCCGCGACTTCGACGCCGTCTGCCGCGGGTGCCTCCTCATCAAGCCGTCCATGTCGCACGCGGTCACCAGCCCCGACATCTTCGTGCCCTACGAGACCTACGTGCCCGTGCGCTGGGACCTGGCCGATCTGGAGCGGGCGTGCCGCTTCTACCTGCGGAACCCCGATGAATCGCGGCGGATCGTCGCCAATGCGCGGGAGGCCTACCGCGACTATTTCGCCCGCGGCGGCTTCGTCGATGACCTGGCGCGCGTGCTGAAGCATTTGGAGTCGCCGCGCCCGGGTGGCGGTCTTTCGATGGGCTCGCGGCCCGTGCCGTGGCGCTCCGGCGCTCCCGCGGCCGAAGCCGGCTCCCCGCTTCAGGTGGCCGAGTTCCGCTGACCACCGCCCCCTCGGACCGCCGTCTCGCGCCCGCATTCGGGGCAGCGCCCGGCCGCGGCCGCGCGGAGGTCATAGCCGCAGCCCAGGCACAGGCCGCGCCGGCGGCGGAGTGCGCGCCGTGCAGCGCCCGGCGCAAAGAGCAGCAACGCCCACGCGCCGGCGAAGATCGCCGAATCGGCGAGCAGGCCGCGCACGTCGACAAAGTGCGGCAGGGCCCGGAACGCGTAGGCGCGGACCTCCAGCGTTCCCTCGCCGGTGAGCAGGCGGCCCCCCTCGATCGCCGTCGCGGACGCGGTGTTGCGCAGGTACACCCCGTGCACGCGGTACCAGAGGGCCGGCCGCGGCCAGCCGTACCCGTGGTCGGAGCCGACCGAGACGGTCCGATCGGGCGCTCGGCCGTCCGCGAACGTCCCCCATCGCGGCGGGCCGAGGATCATCGCGGGCCTTCGTGCAGGGCCGGCGTTGCGGCGGCTCTCCATGCTCCTGCCGACGGCCAGATCGATCCAGCCCTGCGGCGTGGTGGGGCGGTCGCCCGCGTTCGTCTCCGGGGGGATGCCGGCGAGGGCACGGAGGGAGTTCTTCAGCACCTGTTTCGGCGGCGGGGGCGGGAACATGTCCTGCTCGTTGAGCTCGCTCCACCAGAAGTGGTGCACGCCGCGGCGGCTGCGCTCGACGGCGTTCCACGGCCGGCCGTCCGCGATGAAGATGTACGAGCGGTCCCTCGGATACATCGCAAGCGGCATCCACACCGCGAGCGCCAGCGCCGAGCCGACGGTCGTCAGCACGCGAGAAGCGACACTAGCGCAACGCGGAGCAGGAAGCGGCGCATGCGACGAGTCTACCCGGCCGCCCCGGTGACGGTTGCTTCAGGCCCGGCCCCGCACTCCGGGCAGGGGTCAGTCACCGTGCCGCGCAGGTCGTACCCGCAGGCGATGCAGCGCCCGCGCCGGCGGCGCACTCCACGCCGGATGAGCGGAGGCATGAAGAGGGCCAGGTGCCACAGCGCGACCGCGGCCAGCGTGTTCACGGCGAAGCCGATGGGGAGGATCCGCGTCGGAAAGCCCCGCGGGTCCGAGAGGCTGGCGCGGGGTGGGCCGAAGCGGAGCACGTGTTTCCACGTTTCACCGGTCCAGCCGCCATACTCCTGCACCGCCGCCAACGCGGGCAGCGGCCAGCCATACGAATGCACGCTGACCGTGTACGCGGTGTCGGCACCCGGCCAGGGACGTCCGGAGTAAACCCAGGGAACCGCGATCGGCCGCAGATCGCGGGAGGGGTAGCGTTCCGCGATCCCCGGGGTGGGCGATTGTTTCACCATCGCATACGTGCCGCCATCCCCCCATCCCGGATTTGCCGCCTGCGCCATGGTGCTGCGGGTCCCGAACTTCCGCGATTCGGTGACCAGCAGATAACCGCCTCCCTCGGCCCCCGTTCGTTCGCGGTGCGCCCACCAGCTCTGTCGCCCGCCGACCAGCGTGCGTCGCGAGAAGGCCCACGACACCACCACCGTCGTCGCCGCGCCGAGCACCAGCGCGATCAGGACGCCCGGGAAGAACCTCCGCCGCATTCCGGGCATGGCGAGCCCTCCGGTGTGCCGGCGCGATTGTAACCGCAGGCGATGCAACGCCCACGCCGGCCGCGGATTCGCGAGCGCGCCAGCCCTGGCGCCACGAGTAGAACCGACCAGAGCAGCGCATAGAGCAGCCAGTTCGCTGCAAAGCCGGCGATGTTCGGGCGCAGCGACCGCGACGCTGGTAGCGATGCCCAGGGCAAGCGCCAGAATCGGCGTCCGGATGCGCCCCAAAGCTGCTCCCTCGATCGGCCGGAGTTGTCTGTTGCCGCACTCCGGGCAGGGCTCGGCCTCCGTTCCCCGGTGGTCGTACCCGCAGCGCGCGCAGAGGCCCCGTCCGCGCCGGTGCCGCGAGCGGATCAGCCCCGGCACGAACAGCGGGACCGACCAAAGCAGGGCGT
>JAEYVB010000242.1 GCA_023429345.1 Planctomycetota bacterium | reverse complement strand
GTGTCGAGGTGTCGAGGGGGGAGGGGGGAGGGTGGTCGAGTGGTCGAGGGAAGAGGGGGAGGGGGTGCCCTGCCCTTGAAACCTCGACACCTTGGCACCTCCGCCGCGGTGCCTTGCCCTTGAAACCTTGACACCTCGACACCTTGACACCTCCCCCCCCGCCCTTGATTCTCCGGCCGGGGCCCTAAGAATGAACATGGCGACGATCTCCCGCTCGGCTCCTTCCCCTTCCCAGCCCAACTCAAGCCCCCCAGCGACCCCCGCCGCGGCCACGGCCTCCTCGGAGGGGATGGCCCCAACCGGGATGGCCAAGATCGTCGCGGACGGGATCACCTTCGACGATGTGCTCATCCTGCCCCGCCGCTCGGGCGTCATGCCGGCGGAGGCGGACACCTCCACGCGGCTCACCCGGAACATCCGGCTGAATATCCCGCTGCTCTCGGCGCCCATGGACACCGTGACCGACTCGGCCCTGGCCATCGCCCTGGCCCAGGAGGGCGGGATCGGCATCATCCACAAGAACATGCCCCCGGAGTCGCAGGCCCGCGAGGTGGCCAAGGTGAAGCGCTCCGCCCACGGGATCATCTCCGACCCCATCACCCTCGCCCCCACCGACACCGTGCAGCGGGCCCGCGAGCTGATGCGCCAGCACAACGTCAGCGGCTTCCCCATCACCGAGGAGGGCGGCGCGGCCGGGAACTACCGGGGCAAGGGGAAGGTCCTGGGGATCCTCACCCGCCGCGACCTCAAGTTCGTCGAGAGCGAGCAGACGCCCGTCGCCCAGGTGATGACCCGGCAGAACCTCATCACCGCCCCCGCCGGCACCACGCTCGAGCAGGCCGAGCTGATCCTCAACAAGAACAAGGTCGAGAAGCTGATCCTGATCGACGGCGACTTCCGCCTCGCCGGGCTCATCACCATGCGGGATATCGACCGCCTCAGCCAGTTCCCCCGGGCGGCGATCGACGCGCGCGGGCGGCTGATCTGCGGCGCGGCCGTCGGCGTCGACCAGTACGACCGCGCCGCGGCCCTCATCGAGGCCGGCGTCGATGTGCTGGTGGTCGACACCGCCCACGGCCACTCGGAGAACGTGCTGCGGACCGTGCGCGAGGTGAAGAAGCGGCACGGCATCGACGTGATCGCCGGGAACATCGCGACCGCCGAGGCCGCGATGGACCTCATCGAGGCGGGCGCGGACGCGGTGAAGGTCGGCATCGGCCCGGGGTCGATCTGCACGACGCGGATCGTCACCGGCATCGGCGTGCCGCAGATCACGGCGATCTTCAACGCGTGCGAAGGGGTGGCGCGGAGCGGGCGCGATGTCCCGGTGATCGCCGACGGCGGCATCCGCCACTCGGGGGACATCGCCAAGGCGATGGTGGCCGGGGCCGACTGCGTCATGATGGGCTCGCTCTTTGCCGGCCTCGACGAGAGCCCCGGGGAGCTGGTGATCAGCCACGGCCGCCGCTACAAGAGCTACCGCGGCATGGGCAGCGAGGGGGCGATGAACGCCGGCAGCGCCGACCGCTACTCGCAGGCGCGCCCCGCCGGCGACGGCAAGACGACCCGCAAGTTCGTCCCCGAGGGCGTCGAGGGCATGGTGCCCTACCGCGGGCCCCTGGCCGAGTTCGTCTACCAGATGGTGGGGGGGCTGCGCTCGAGCATGGGGTACACCGGCTGCGCCACCATCCCCGAGTTCCGCCGCGATGCCCGCTTCTGCCGCATCACCGGGGCGAGCATGGTCGAGAGCCACCCGCACAACATCCGCATCACCAAGGAGAGCCCCAACTACACGGTGGAGGGCTCGAACGGGTAGGCGATGGGGGGAGTGCGGGGAGGGGCGGGTGAGGCGGTCCGAGCCATGCACGAGCGCGAGCCCCGATTCTTCAGCTTCCAGGCAGCCTACGGCGATCCTGCCGCGCCGGTGATGTCATTCGTGGAGTACGGGCGGGACATCGGCACGGAGTGCGGCCGGTGCGGGCGAACGGTCCATCGTCATTCGTCCGAGGGGTGGTCGTGCGTTGTGGATGAAGGAACGTACTGGCCCGATGTGTTGGGCGCCGCATCCAGCCCCATCCATGCGGTCTCGGCAAGGGTGGTCCGGGCGCTCGAGGATGAGGCGGCGAGCGGCTTTGAAGTCTGCCCGATGCACCTGGCGGAGGTCAGGGGCAGGCGGCTCGCGCATCTGCCCGAGCCGGAGTACTTCTACTTGAACGTGACGGGGGCGGTCGACATCGATCTCGCGGCCGGGGGCATCGGCGATGTGCCCGCCTGCCCGGAGTGCTTCCAGCAGATCCCCGAGGGCCATAAACCCGCCCACAGGCATGTGCCCATCGCCGGCACTTGGGACGGCGCGGACTTCGTCCGTACCCGCAATCTCCCCAACCTCCTCACGTTCTGCACGCGGCGGATCGTCGAGCTCGCCCGGAGAGATCGCTGGTCGAACCTGCGGATCGACCCTATGGACATCGGTTCGCACAACTACGGACTCTGGGCCGGGGTTCCATTCCTCGCCGAGCGGTGGCCGCCCGCGAGCTGGTACCCGCCGCGGCCGAGCGAGGGGCGGACCCTCGAAGAATGGCTCGGGCAGCTGACGGCCGACGAGTTCAGGCTCCGCCGCGATGCCAAGGTGGCGCTCGTGGACCTCGGACGCGAGGCCATCCCCGCCCTGGCGGCGCTCCTAGGGGACCACCGGCCGGGACTGGCGGAAGTGGCCGCAAAGCTCCTGATGAACATCCACGACCGCGGAGATCCGCTGCCGACCGCGCTCAAGGAGCAGATCGCCCCGTGGCTGACCGACGACCAGCGCCGGCGCCTCGGCCCCTGAGGCGCCGGCCAGTCCCGTGAGCAACCTTCCAACGCCGGCGCTTCACGGCGGCGTGAAGCCCGCCGGCAGCAGCGGCTCGGTGTGGCTGTAGGTCGGGCCGAAGGTGACGCTGTCGCCCCCGGGCGTGATGCGGGTGAGCTGGCCGAAGAGCATGGCGTCGATCTCCCCGCCGCCGCGGGTGATGTCGGTCTCGACGCTGATCGAGTAGCGCCGGAACTGCGGCCCCGAGTTGATCTTGGCGAGGATGCTCGGGAGCGAGGCGACGTCGATATCGACGCGGCCGTTGGGGCCGATCGTCGCCAGGTCGGTGACGATCTGCGCATCGACGAAATGGAAGCGGAGGCGGTAGTTGACCATGATGCCGGGATCGCTGAAGGGGTTGAAGAGGGAGATGACCTCGCGGGCGCCCGCGATGGCGGGGTCCAGCGACCCGCCGGCGAAGTAGAGGCTCTCGGTCGAGACGCCCTGGAACGGGGTGCGGACGGTGTCGCCCCCGGCGATGCTGGTGTAGGAGGCGCTGACCTTTTCCGGCAATGCGCCGTCGGGCGCGACGCCCACGGTGTAGCGGATGGTGAAGAACTCGTCGGTCGGCAGCGCGCCGTTGAGGACCTGGAGGTCGAGGTCGCGGCGGCGGCTGGAGGCGTTCAGCGTCTGGATGCCGCCGTCGAGCACGGTGCCGTCGGTCAGGATGAAGCTGATGCTCACCTCGATGTCGGCGGTGCTCTCCCCGGTGTAGAGCAGGCTGATCAGCGACTGGCCGTCGCTCGGGATCACCGCCCCGGGGAGGACCCCCTCGGGGGCGCCACCCTCGATCATGCCGAGCTCGGTGGAGGCGCGGCCGGGGGCGGCGCGGTACTGGCTCAGCGCCGCGACGATGGGCTGCGTCGAGGAAACCCGGACCGAGAAGAGCCCCGCGGGCAGGCCCGTCAGCTCGTTGAGGTTCAAACCGCCGCGGCGGAGGGGGTCGAGCGCCTTGGTGATCGAGAACTCCTGGCCGGTCTCGCTGTAGAAGGTGGCCGTGACGGTGGCGGACTCGGCCGCGACGTTCTCCCACAGGAGGAAGGCCGGGATGCCGGGGCCGACGAGCCCGCCGGCGAAGGTCCAGTCCTTGAGCTGGGCCTCGGTGAACTGCTCGGGGTCGATGAAGGGCTCGGAGGCGTAGTTCCCGAAATCGAAGTGGTGGAGCGTGGCGGCCAGGGGCCCGGTCGCCCGGATCTCGTAGGCGAAGGGCGTGTCGGGACGGACGGTGTTGATGGCCGGGTTGCCCCCCTCGGAGACGGGGACGCGGAGGTGGGCGCCGGCGCTGAGCGTGCCGCTGGCGATCACCTTGTCGCGCGAGCCGGTCTCGAAGCGGGCGATGATCTGGTACGCGACCTCGCCGTTGACATCCTCGTTGAGGAGCTCGACGTTGGAGACGATGCTGGCGGCGCGGTACCCCTCGGGGTAGAAAAGGCTGGTCGAGAAGAAGGAGGTCACATCCGCAGGCTTGAGGACCTCGGCGTCGAGGATGGTGACGACGTCGGAGTTGCTGTTGCCGCTGACGGGGACATCGTTGTAGAGCGAGCCGGTCGTCCCGGTGAAGAACTGGTCGAGGTCGCGGGTCTCGAAGCCGACGATCTCCTGGACCACATCCCAGCCGCCGATGACCTTCCCAAAGACCGTGAAGCCGCCGTTCTGGTTGTTCAGGTTGCCGGAGTTGTCGTCGAGGTTGAAGAAGAACTGGCTGGTGGCCGAGTCGGGGCTGCTGCCCAGCTTGGCCATGGCGATGGTCCGCTCGATGTTGGAGCGGCCGGGGTCGAACTCGTTCTGGATCGGCGGGTCGGTGAGCACCGCCTGCGAGGTGCTCGGGGGGCGGAAGGCAAAGCCCCCGCCCTGAAGGACGAACGGCGTCGGCGTGTTGACCAGCCGGTGGAAGAACGTGCCGTCGTAGCGGCCGAGGTTGACGTAGTTGAGGAAGTTCTCGGTGGTGATCGGGGCGGCGCTGGCCGAGCCGGGGCCCTGCTGGTCGTAGAGCTCGATGTCGATCACGCCCACGCTGGTGTAGAACCGCACCACGGTGTTGTCGGGGCTCGCCATGGCCGCGGGGTCGGGGAGGCCCGCCAGGAGCGGCGAGGTGTAGAGGGCCAGGCGCGACTCGAGCGGCTCGAAGAGCTCGGGGCGCTGGTCGGGCGCGTGGGTCGCGGGCAGGGGGCGGCGGCGGTTGACCTTTGGCAAAGCGGGATCTCCTGGACCTGGGTGGTGCGGAGTCTAGGGATTGAACTCGGGGTGGCTCAGGAACAGGACCGGGAGGCGGGCGTCCAGAGAGGGGATGGTCGTGAAGGCCTGCCCCCAGGCGTTGTGGGCGCGGGTGAGGGAGGCCACCACGCCGCCGTTAACCAGGGGGAGCGAGAACTGGGCGGTCTTGATCTGGACCGAGTAGAACCGGTGGGCCGGGTTCGAGTTGATCTTGTTGAGCACAGCCGGGATCGACTGCGGATTGATGTCCTGGCGGCGGAGGGGGTTCAGGGAGAGGGTGTCGGTCGCCAGGATCGTCCCGTCGGCGAAGCGGAAGAAGACCTGGTAGAGGAAGTTGACGTTGTTGGCGTAGGGGTTAAAGACGGAGATCGTCTCGTTCATCGAGGTCGGGACCTCCGAGGGGTTGGTGTACCCGTCGGAGAAGGCGACATCGCGGGTGGTCTGCGTCTGGAAGGGCGTCGAGATCTCATCGCCCGCGACGCGGGAGCGGAAGTTGACGGCGACGTGGGCCGCATCGTTGCGGACCTGGTAGCGGATGCTGAAGAACTCGCCGGTCGGGAGCGCCGGGGCGATGGCCAGGAGGTCGCGCGTCTCGCGGCGGTTGGCGCTCGTGAGGAGCACCGTGCGGACGATCGGGTCGCCGCCGCCGTTAAGGTAGAAGTAGAGATCGACCGTCACCGCCAGGGGCGAGCCGGCGGTGTACATGAGCTCCACCAGCCCGGTGCCGTTCTCGGGGATGATCGCCCCGGCGAGGAACCCCTCCGTGGCCCCGGTGTGCAGGGAGCCCAGCGACGTGAAGCCCTCGGAGAGGGCGCTGGGCCCGCCGCGCTTGTAGAGCGAGAGCGCCGCCACGATGGGCCCGCTGGCCGTCACCTGCACGGAGTAGTCGCCGTCGGGGATCAGCGTGCTGGAGAGGTTGCCGATGTCCAGCCCGCCGCGGCGGAAGGCCTCGAGCGTGCGGCTGATGAAGCGGGGCTGGCCGGTCTCGGGGTAGATGCCGATGTTGACGGTGATCTTGGCCGCGGTGAGGCTCTCGTAGGTGAGGAAGCTGTCGGTGAGGGCGTTCTTCTCGCCGCCGCCGAAGTTCCAGCGCTGGAGGGCGAAGGTGTACTGGCGGGCGGTCATGAGGAACTCTTCGCCCACGGTGACGCCGTTGTCGCGGCGGTCGATGCCCACCGCCAGGGCGCGGGTGGCGCGGACCTCGAAGGCGTACCCCACGTTCGAGCGCACGATGTTGTACCCGGGCACGTTGAAGTCGTTGACCTTGAAGCTGCGGCGGGCGCCGGCGGGGATCGTGCCGCTGGCGACGACCTGGTCGCGGGCCCCGGTCTCGTAGCGGACGATGATCTGGTAGAGCGAGGGCCAGTTCTCGTCGAGGTTCAGGAGGTCGATGCGCTCGGTGGTCGTGTTGCTGCGGAAGCCGTCGGGGAAGACGTAGGCCTGCTCGTAGTACTTCCCCGAGCCGCGGGCCTTGATGATCTCGATATCCACGATCTTGACGATCGTGGCCTCGGTCGGGCCGACGTTGTTGTTGTACTGCGGCGTGACCGGCACGTTGTCGAAGGTGCCCGGGTTGGGGTTGGCGCCGGTGAAGGCCTGGTCGAGGTCGCGGAGTGCGAGCCCGGCGATCGTCTGGACGATGTCCCAGCCCTGGACGACCTTGCCGAAGACCGTGTAGCCGCCGTTCTGGGTGTTGAGGTCCGGGTTGTCGGCGAGGTTGATGAAGAACTGGCTGGTCGCCGAGTTGGGGTTGTTCGGGACCTTGGCCATCGCCACGGTGCGGGCCAGGTTCGAGCGGCTGAACTCGTTGACGATCGGCGGGTCGGACGGGACGGAGGCCAGGCCGGTCACATCATCGAAGGAGTACCCGCCGCCCTGCAACACAAAGCCCGAGAGCGAGCGGTGGAAGAACGTCTCGTCCAGGCGCCCGGAGGTCACGTAGTTAAGGAAGTTCTCGACGGTGTTGGGGGCGGTGGTATCGAAAAGCTCGATATCGAACCGGCCCATGTTCGTAAGAACCCGGACCACCGTGTCCGTCACCGCCTCCAGGCTGGCGAAGGCCGGCGGCTGATGGATCATCGGGCCCTGGTACAGGGCGATGCGCTGCTCCAGATTCTCGATAAGGGTGTCGGCGGGGGGCTGCTGGGTCCTGGTCGTGCGGCGGTGGGGGCTGCGGGCCATGGGGACTCCCAAGGATGTTGGGGACTCGACCGGGTTCAGCCGCAAAGTTAGGGCCGGGGGCCGGCCCCGGCAAGTTGCGGCGGATGCGCACCCTGGGCGCTCTGGAGGCGCCCGGGCGTGCGGTACTGTTCGCGTGCGCAATCCGGGGGTTCGCTTGGGCTTACACTCACCTCCGATTGCCGAGGTTGAACGACACGATTCCGGTGGTGGGGGAGGCGGCGCCGACGATCGGCCGCCCGGGGCTCGCGGCGGCCGTTTGGCGGGTGCGAGCTGTGGTGCCCTGCTTCAACCGTCCGGCGGACCTCCAGAAACTGCTCCTGGACCTCGCGGCGCAGGATCTGGGCGACCCCGGGCGCGTGCGGCTGTCGGTCCTGATCGTGGATAATGCCTCCTCGCCGCCCCTGGAGGGGGCGCTGGGCATCCCCCCGGCGCTCGATGCGACGTTTGTCCGATTGGAACGAAACACGGGCGGCAGCGGCGGTTTCAACGCCGGCATGGCCTACTGGCTCCAGCGCGGGATCGCCGGGGATGCCTGCGAGCTCCTGTGGCTGCTCGACAGCGATGCGGGGCTGGAGCCGGGGGCGCTCCGGGCGCTGCTGGCGGCCCTCGAAGCCCGGCCAGACCTGGCCATGGTCGGTTCCGCCCTCGCGGACCCCGAAACCAGATCCGTTTTCGAGGTTGGCGGGCGGGTCGACTTCGCCACCGGCGAGTACGTGCAGGGGATGGGGACCGACGGTGGAGGGGTGGTGGATGTCGAGTACGCCGCGGCCTGCAGCCTCCTCATCCGTCGCGGGGCGGTCGAGCGCGCGGGGTTGATGGCGGACACCTTCCTTAATGGGGACGATGTTGAGTGGTGCTACCGCGTGTCGCGGGTCACCGGGCTGCGTGTGGGAGTGGCGACCGACTCCCGCGCGATCCATCCGCGGCCAGACCGGATGCGGACGGGGGCCCGGTATTACGCCGCCCGGAACGCAGCGCGGGCGATCTGGGAGGCCGGGCGGACGCGGCCGGGGCGGGTCGGCTCCGCGGCAACCGTCCGTAAGGCCTGTGGTCGCCGGGCTTTACGCGAGATCGGCCGGGGCCTTGCCCAGGCGATGGTCGGACGGGCGGACCTGGCCGAGTTGCATATCCGGGGCCTCGAGGATGCAGCGGCCGGGCAGGACTTGGGCCCAGCAAGCCGCGGACGGATCGACTTCGAGCCGGCCAAGCCGCTGTCGGAGCTGCCGGGGGAGCTGAAGCGGATGCTGGCCGCGGGGGTTCGGGGGCGGGTGCTGGTGCGGCCGCGGGTTCTGGAGGATGCCGGCGCGGTGACGGCCGCGCTCCGGTCGATTTGCTACGAACCGGTGGTTCGGGAGGGGGATGCTCCGGGGCCCGTGGCCAGCGGGCTGAGGGCGATCCGACGGATTCTCGCGGGACGGGAGTTCGGGGTGGCGGTGGTCTCGGCGCGGGCGCGCCCGGCGGACTGGGCGGTGGCGCGGGTGATCGTGACGGTGGCCGATGGCGGTTTCATGGTGCGGGAGCTACGCCGGCGGGAAGCGGTCCGTACGCTTCTGAGCCTGGCGGCACGGGGGCTGAGGGCCCGTCGCGCGATCATGGCCCGGGCCGGGGCGGGATTCGCGGAGGCGGCCGTTCCGCTGCGCACGCCGCCGCGGCCGAGCGTGAGCGTGGTCATCCTGAGCTACAACCGCTGGGAGATGCTGCGGGTGACGCTCGCGCAGCTCCGGGCGATCCCGATGCTCAGGACCGCGCAGGTAATCGTGGCCGACAACGGCTCGCGCGACGGCACCGTCGAGAAGCTGCGGGAGGAGTTCGCGGATGTCGAGGTGCTGACGCTTGCCGAGAACCGGGGGGTGGCCGCGTTCAACGAGGCGGCGAATCGGGCGCGGGGCGAGGCGGTGCTGATTTTGGATGATGATGCGTGGCCCGATCAGGGGGCGCTCGAGGCGGCCCTGGGTGTGCTTGGGGCCCGGGCCGACATTGGCGGCGTGGCGTTGCACCCGCGCCACCCCGACACGAGGGCGAGCGAGTGGCCTTTCGCGGAGCGGGTGCGGGGGAAGGACGAGCGCTGGCCGGTGATGGGGTGCGGGAACCTGGTGCGCCGCGAGGCGTGGGAACGTGTCGGCGGGTACGAGGAGTCGTTCTTCCTCTACCGCAACGACACGGACCTGGCCATGAAGCTGCTGGGGGCGGGGTACGGCGTGTATTTCGACCCGGCGCTCGTCGTGTGGCACGACAGCCCGGCGGCGGCGCGAAAGTCGCTGCGCTGGTTCGAGCTGGCCACGCGGAACTGGATCTGGCTTTGCAGGCGGCACGGGCGCGGGTGGGTGCTGGCCGCGGGCGCACTATCGGGGTGGGGCTGGGCGCACCGGCTGGCGGGACGCGACGCGCGGGCGCACTGGCACATTGTCAAAGGCGCCGTCGTCGGCGTGCTGTGCCGCAGCCCCGGGTTGCCGGACGGATGCTCCAGGACCGGATTGCGGCGGCTGCTCGCGCTGCGGCTGGGTCGATAGCCCGGGTCAGCGCTCCCCCGGTGCGACGAGGAACATCCCCAGCATGCCGCGCCACTCTCCGTAGCGGTACTCGATCGTGTGTCGTTCGTGCAGGGCGCGGAGTTCCTTGAGCGTGCGTTCGTAGAGGTCCTGCTGCCACTCCTGGGCGGTCTCGTCGCAGAAGTAGATGCGGCAGCCCAGCGGCTTGATCGCGTGAACCCCGCAGAGCGTGCCGATCTGGAAGGGACAGCCGCCGGCGCTCCGCGCTGCGCCGAGTGATGCGGGCGTCGGCGAATCTTCCGGCGACAGGCGGCTGAGCGTGTACGCGGTCTCCAGGCCGGTGACGTAGAGCCGGTGGCCCCACGACTCGAACTTGCAGCAGCGGCCGCTGGCGGCGCAGACGGGACGGCGCGACTCGACAGCCGCGGCCACGTAGTCATAAATCGCTTGGAGCTCGGCGACCACCGCGGGGTCCTGGGCGGCGCGGAGCCAGCCCGCGGGCAGGTGCTCGTCTCCGGGCGCGTGCGTCGGCCCCGGGCTCACATCTCCACCTTGTCGCGGAGGATGCGAATCTGCTGCGGGGGAATGAGCGGGCCCTTGTTGAGCCCCGGGCAGTTGCGGCCGGCCTGCTGCCACGTGTGCGGGCTCTTGACCACGCTTTTCCAGAAGGGCCAGGTGCGGCACTGCGCGGGGCGTTCGTGGTAGATGCCGCAGACCGCCTTGCCGGGGACCGTCTCCCGGTCGAGGAAGATGCAGTCGAGTCCGTGGGCGGTCGGGCGTTCCTTGATCGACTTGCCGAGCGCGGTGTCCTTGGTGTAATCCCGCACAAAGTCCTCGAACGAGATCTGCAGGCGGGCCGCGATGGCGCGCCCCTCGTCGGGGGTGTAAAGGACGTAGCCCTCGGGGCCGGTGCAGCAGTTGCCGCAGAGGGTGCACTGGAACCGCAGGCCGGGGCCGCGGCCGGAAGGGTCGGTGTCTTCAAACCAGTCCTGGGGTTGCTCGTAGCTCATCGGCAGGGAGGTGAGGAGTAGAAGGCATCCGGGCAGGAGGCAACAAGTCGGCGCGGCCGGCGGTTTCAGCCGGTGTAGCGGATGGCGACGAGGGTCTGGTCGTCGGCGCGGGTCATGGAGCCGGTGTGCTGATAAAGGGCGGTGTGGACCGAATCGACCACGCAATCGGGGGCGCCCGAGCAGTGCACCAGCGCGGCATCGAGGCGCGCGGGGCCAAACATCTCGCGGGCGGCGTTGAACGCCTCGGTGATGCCGTCGGTGTACAGGATGACGGTGTCCTGCGGTCGGAGCTTCACGCTCGCGCACGGGACCTCGTAGGGCTCGAAGAGCCCCAGCGGCGGGGCGCCCTCGCCGTTGAGGTGCGTGACCTCCCCGGTCTGCCCATCCTTCAGGAGCGGCGGGTTGTGCCCGCTCCGGGCGTAGGTGAGCGTGGCGCTCCGCGGGTCGTAGATCGCGAAGAAGGCCGTGACGAAGTTCCCTTCCAGCCCCGCCTCGTACAGCCGCGAGTTGGCGTAGCGGAGGACGGCATCGGGCGAGCGCCGCTGGCCGACGCCCGCGGTGTAGGTGTGCAGGATGCCGTGGAGCATCGCCATGATGGTGGCCGCGGCGGCGCCGTGACCGGACACGTCAGCGATGAGGAACCCCCAGGTCCCATTGTCGAAGCGGAAGAAGTCGTAGTAGTCGCCGCCGGCCTGGTCGCTGGTGAGGTAGCTGGTCGCGAGCTGGAGGCCGGGGATATCGGGGAGGCGCTTGGGGAGGAGGGAGCGCTGGACCTTGGCGACATCCTCGAACTGGGAGCGCAGGGCGCGGTTGAGCTCGTTCACCTGCTGCATGAGCAGGAGGCGGGTGTTGGTGCCCCCGACGAGGTTGGCGACGATGGCGGCGTGCTCGAGCTCTTCGGAGGTGAAGGCGTTGGGCTCGCGGCGGAACTGAAGCGTCCAGTACCGGGGTTCGCCCTCGTCGAAGAGGGGCAGGACCAGGGCCGAGCCCAGGCCCGCCAGGCAATCTCCCAGCACCGGGTCGTCCGGGATGTCCAGATTGGGGATGAACTTGGGCTGGCCGTCGGCGATCATCTCCCCGAGGAAGCCGCCCGTCTGGACCGGGATCCGCTCGCGCTGGGGGATCGAGTCGTCGGGGGTGAACCGGCCCTCGAGGACGGCCTCGACGTCGATGTTCCGGGTCACCCGGTAGGCCCCGGGGGGCAGGTCGCGGGTGGAGAGCGAGACCATCCGCTGGATCGGGCGGAGGGCCCAGTAGCCCAGAGCAAAGGCGCGGAGCACCGCCGACGGGGTGTCGGCGATCGACAGCTTTCGGAGCATCTCGACGAGGATGCCGAGCCGGGGTGTCTGGAGGTCGGCGGTTCGCACGGGCTGGAATGGTATGAGCGGCGGCCGCGCGGGGTTCGGGGGATTGGCGGGGATCGGTGCGGGGAGGAGGGGTTGCTACCTATAGTCAGGGGTTATCCCACCCATTACCCCGAACCGCCCCCGCTGGAGGGGTTTCCGCCGCGGACGCGTGCCCTGCGCCCGAGATCGCTCACCTTATGACTACACCCCAGCCTATCCGGAATGTTGCGATCATCGCCCACGTCGACCACGGGAAGACGACGCTGGTGGACCAGCTCCTCAAGCAGTCGGGGATGTTCCGCGCCGGGGAGCTGGACAAGCTCGCGGGCGGCCAGCACGACCTGATCATGGACTCGAACCCGCTGGAGCGGGAGCGGGGGATCACCATCCTGTCGAAGAACTGCGCGGTGAACTACCACGCGATGGACGGGACGGACTACCGGATCAACATCATCGACACGCCGGGCCACGCCGACTTCGGCGGCGAGGTGGAGCGGGTGCTGCGGATGGCTGACGGCTGCCTGCTGCTGGTGGACGCCCTCGACGGGCCGATGCCGCAGACGAAGTTCGTGCTCACCAAAGCCATGGAGGCGGGGCTGAAGCCGGTCGTGATCGTGAACAAGTGCGACCGGCCCAATGCGCGGCCGCACCAGGTGGTGGTCGAGGTGTTCGAGCTGCTCTTCGAGCTCGGGGCGGACGACCACGCCCTGGACTTCAAGACCGTCTTCTGCTCCGGGCGCGACGGGTGGGCGCTCAACGAGCTGCACGACGACCAGCCGATGCCCACTGAGGGCGATATGCGCGCGGTTTTCGAGACGATCATCAAGGAAGTGCCGGCGCCGCAGGACAACCCGGAGGCGCCGCTCCAGGCCCTGATCACGACGCTCGATTACAGCGACTACGTCGGCCGGATCGGGATTGGGCGCGTCTTCGCGGGGACGCTCCGGGTCGGGCAGCAGGCAACCATCCTCAAGCGGGACGGGAGCCGACAGAACACGCGCATCTCGAAACTCCTCCAGTTCCAGGGCCTGACGCGGGTCGAGGTAAAGGAGGTCAGCGCCGGCGACCTCTGCGCGATCGTGGGGCTGGAGAGCGTCGATATCGGCGACACCATCGCCGACCCGGCCAACCCCGTCGCGCTGCCGCCGGTGACGGTGGACGAGCCGACGATGTCGATGCTGTTCCGCATCAACGACTCGCCGTTCGGGGGGCAGGAGGGCGATTACGTCACCAGCCGGCAGATCCGCGACCGGCTGGCGAAGGAGCTGGAGAAGAACGTCGCGCTGCGGGTGGTCCCCGGCAAGAGCGCCGACGAGTTCATCGTCAGCGGGCGGGGTGTTCTGCACCTGGGCATCCTGATCGAGACGATGCGGCGCGAGGGGTTCGAGCTCTCGATCGGCAAGCCGGAGGTAATCATCAAGGAGATCGACGGTATCCCGCACGAGCCGATCGAGGACCTCTCCGTCGATGTGCCCAACGAGAGCGTGGGGAAGGTCATGGAGCTGGTCGGCGGACGCAAGGCCGAGATGAAGAAGATGGAGCCTCGCGGCGCCGGGCAGACGCACCTGGCCTTCGAGATCCCCTCGCGGGCGCTCATCGGTCTGCGGGGCCGGATGCTCACGGCGACGCAGGGCGAGGCGATCATGCACCATACCTTCCTGCGGTATGCGCCGGTGGCGAGCGAGCCGCTGCGGCGCAGCAACGGGGTAATGATCGCGACCGACACGGGGCCCGTGACGGCCTACGCGGTGGAGAATGTCCACGATCGCGGCGTGCTCTTTGTGGTGCCGGGAGACAAGGTCTACGCCGGGCAGGTGGTGGGGGAGCACAACCGCGACAACGACCTGCCGGTCAACATCTCCCGCCTGAAGCACCTGAGCAACGTCCGCAACGCCAACAAGGAACAGACGGTGACGCTGAAGGCGCCGCGGACCATGAGCCTCGAGGAAGCCATCGAGTACATCGAGGACGACGAGTACGCCGAGATCACGCCCACCACGGTGCGTCTCCGGAAGCGGATTCTCGACGAAGGGATGCGGAAGCGGGCGGAGCGGGCCCAGAAGGACCGGGAGAAGGCCGGCGCTGCCGGCTGAGCGGCTGGCATGAAGTCCCGGTAAGGTCCGAGAATAACGGCCGGGGCGGGCCGTATCGTGGGCATGAAGCGCCGGCGGTCGCGTCTGTTTCCGCCGCCGGTAGCATGGAACACGAGGACCCGTGTTGCACGAACATCCATGGGGCAAGCGGAACGGCCGTTCTGGCCACCCGGGCTTTTAACTCAGGAGCTGAAGATGAAGCGTTCACTGCTCGCGGGATCGTCCTTCCTGGTTCTCGCGGCCGCCGCGGGTGCCCAGGTGGTGCAGGATGGGAGCTTTGAAGTCAGCGGACCGGCCGGGCCGTTCGCGGGGCCGTGGGCGCAGACGTCCACCAACTTCCAGACACCCCTCTGCAACGGGAACTGCTTCGCGACGCCGGACCCGACGTTCGCGCGGACGGGCGAGTGGTTTGCCTGGTTCGGCGGCATCGACACCGTGCCGGAGGTGGGAACGCTGATTCAGACGGTGAGCATCCCCAGCGGCACGCCCAGCCTCGAGTTCTACATGCTGGGCGGGGCGACGCTGGGCACGACCAACAACGACCGAATCGAGGTGCTGATCGACGGCGTCCCGGTCTTCACGTTCACCGTGGCACAGCTCGCGGGGTCGCCCTACGAGCTGGACTGGTCGCTGGTCACCGTCGATCTCACGGCCTACGCCGGCGGATCGCACGAGCTGCAGTTCCGGGGCACGACGGAGGGCAACGGCTTCATCGGTAACTTCTTCATCGATGATGTGACCATCACCGGCGGCGGCACTACTACCTGTTACGCTAACTGCGACAACAGCACCCAGGCGCCGGTCCTCAACGTGGCCGACTTCACCTGCTTCCTCACCCGCTTCGCCGCGGGGGACAGCTACGCCAACTGCGACCTCTCCACTCAGGCGCCGGTCCTAAACGTGGCGGACTTCACGTGCTTCCTGCAGAGCTTCGCGGCCGGTTGCCCGTAAGCGGCAATTGCGCGGCGAATAGGAGTTCATCAGGGAGCCCCCGCGCGGGGCTCCCGTCAATTCCGGGGTGCTGATCGCTGCTCCGTCATTCGTGCCGCCAGATCGAGCGCGGCCCGCATGCTCCCCGGGTCCGCCTTGTTTCGGCCCGCGATATCGAACGCGGTGCCGTGGTCGGGGCTGGTGCGGATGACCGGCAACCCCACCGTCACGTTCACAGCAGAGTCGCGGGCGAGCAGTTTGACCGGGATCAGCCCCTGGTCGTGGTACATCGCGACGACCAGGTCGTAGTCGCCCCGGACGGCCGCGTTGTAGATGGTGTCCGCCGGGTAGGGGCCAGAGACGTCGATTCCACCCTCCGCCGCCGCGCGGATGGCGGGCTCGATGATCCGCTGGTCCTCATCGCCGAGGATGCCCCCCTCGCCGGCGTGGGGGTTAAGCCCGCAGACGGCGATCCGGGGGCGGGGGATGCGCATCGACAGGCACGCCTCGTTCCCGAGGTCGATGGCGTCGAACACCTTGCCGATGGTGAGGATGTTGCGGACCTCCATCAGCGGGATGTGGGCGGTCGCGAGGATCACCCGCAGCTTCGGGCTGACGAACATCATGCCATGCCGCTTCGCCGGAAAGCGGGCGGCGAACAGCTCGGTATGGCCAGGATATTGGCCGCGGCCGGCGAGCTTCCACGCCTGCTTGCTGATCGGGCCCGTCACAATGGCGTGGGCGTGGAGAGGGTCGTCGGCCGGGCGTTTGGCCGAGGCGATCGCGTCCTCGACGAGTCGAAAGGAGAGCTCGCCCTGCGTCTTGGAATGGTTGTGCGTGAGGCCGGCCGGGGGCAGGGGGTAATCGAGGATCACCACGTTGTGGACGGTCGTCGTGTCGATGAGCGCTGACGTGTGGTCGACCTTCCACCAGTACGGATGGATGGATGCGGCCTCGGCGGCCTGCTCGACGGCCGCGGCCGGGCCGAGCACCCGGTAATGGGCCCGGTGGCGGAGGGCGGGATCGGCGAGGGCCTTGACGACGACTTCGGGCCCGATGCCGCCGGGGTCGCCCATCGTCACGGAGATCGTGGGTTTCGCTTCAGGGCCGGTCACGATGGATGGTAGTGTCGCATCGGGACCGCCCGGCGCTCCGGGGTGCCACGGGCGGCGATCGGGCGTATCGTCGGGCATGAGGAATCTGGGACTGTCGGCCGGGATCGGGGCAATGCTGCTGGTTTTGGGCGCCTGCGAAGAGGAGCGGCGGCCGGTGCCCGCTAGGGCGCCCACGTCCACGCCTGCCCCTGCGGCCCCGGCTCCGGCCCCGGCTCCAGCCCCGGCGCAGGGGACGCCCGCCGCGGATCCGCC
>JAEYVB010000237.1 GCA_023429345.1 Planctomycetota bacterium | reverse complement strand
CCTACAAGTCCAAGCCGCTCCCCTCCGCGAACCCTTCCCGCGCCGCCCTTGAGCTGCTCATCGCCAGCAACTTCGCAGAGGTCTTTCTCGCCAGAGACGGCCACTCCTCACCGATCGGCATCAACTTCCTCTAGAAGATCCAGGCCCCCACCCTCCCATCCCTCTACGGCGCCATGGTCGCCGGCGTCTCCTGCATCCTCATGGGCGCCGGCATCCCCCGCGCGATCCCCGGCATCCTCGACCGACTCGCCCGCCACGAGCCCGTCGAGCTCCGCCTCGACGTCCAGGGCGCTGCCGAAACCGACTCCTTCGTTTCCCGTTTCGACCCCGCCCCCCTCTGGCACGGCCCCAAGCCCGCGCTCACTCGCCCCGATTTCTTCGCCATCGTCTCCTCCGCCACGCTCGCAAGCGTCCTCGCTAAGAAAGCCGGCGGCCGCGTCGACGGCTTCATCGTCGAGGGCCCCACCGCCGGCGGCCACAACGCCCCGCCCCGCGGCCCGCTCCGCCTCACCCAGTCCGGCGAGCCCATCTACGGCGAGCGCGACGAGGCCGACCTCGCCGCCATCCGCGCCCTCGGCCTCCCCTTCTGGCTGGCCGGCTCCTTCGCACACCCCGAGCGCCTCGCCGATGCCCTCCGCCAGGGCGCTGCCGGCGTGCAGGTCGGCACCGCCTTCGCCTACTGCGAAGAGTCCGGCCTCGACCCCGAAATCAAACGCCAAGTCCTCGAGCTCGCCGCCCGCGGCGAGGCCAGGGTCTTCACCGACCCCCGCGCCTCCCCCACCGGCTTCCCCTTCAAGATCCTCCCGCTCCCCGGCACCGTCGCCCACCCGCAGTCGCCGCCGCGCACCGAGCGCATCTGCGACCTCGGCTACCTCCGCCAGGCCTACCGCAAGCCCGACGGAACCCTCGGCTGGCGATGCCCCGCCGAACCCGTCGAAGACTACATCCGCAAGGGCGGCTCCGAAGACGAGACCCGCGGCCGCCTCTGCGTCTGCAACGGCCTCATGGCCTCCATCGGCCTCCCCCAGACCCGCGAAGGAACCGGCCCCGAACTCCCCCTCGTCACCTCCGGCGACGATGTTGCCACCGTCGCCCGCTTCCTCAAGCCCGGCGCAACCTCCTACACCGCCGCCGATGT
Source organism: Planctomycetota bacterium (assembly GCA_023429345.1). Lineage (GTDB taxonomy): Bacteria > Planctomycetota > Phycisphaerae > Phycisphaerales > UBA1924 > JAEYVB01. The sequence goes on along the minus strand of JAEYVB010000237.1, from coordinate 1,848 downwards.
CATCGACTACTTATTGACCGGCAACCGCAAACACGGATCGCCCGATTCCCGCACCGAGTACGCCGATCGATCATGATCGAACACGTTCGATCTCTATGGCCGATCGGTGGTTTCGATGTATCCTCGTAGTATGGCCCGGCTGATCCAGGCTCTAACACTCGCTGCTGCGCCCGCTACGGCCGCCCTCGGCCAGTGGACCGCCATCCACATGCACCCGGGTGGGAACTACGAGTCTTCTATCTTTGCGGTCACTGCGACCGTTCAAGGTGGCGAGTACCTACGCACGCCGGTACCACCGGGGCCCTTTCATGTCAATGCGCTCCTTTGGTCCGGGTCTCCTTCCTCGTGGACAAGTCTGGCCCCAGCCGCGCCCCTGAGCAACTCGGCGGTCCTCGGTATAGACGGAAGCACGCAGGTGGGAACCTACATAGGCGCCGCTCTCTGGCACGGTACACCCGAGAGCCGTATCGACTTGGCGCCACCCGGCGTCGGCTCGTCAAGTGCGCGGGCCGTGCGCAACAACATGCAGGTCGGAGCGTTCAGCACGCTCGGCCCTAACAGCGTGCCCCACGCATCCCTCTGGCGGGGCACGCCCGAGTCGTTTATCGATCTGCACCCGTCGTGGGCCTCCGCATCGCAGGGCTACGCCACCGACGGCGTGCTCCAGGGAGGGGCGATCTATCTTGGCGCGCCCGGTACGCAGGGTAATGCCCACGCCGCCCTTTGGAACGGCACCCCCGAGAGCGTGATCGATCTCAACCCCCCCGGCATGACCTCCGAGATTTTCGGCATGGCCCCCGGCTTGCAGGTGGGGATGGCCAAGGGCATCGGCAATATGCGGGCCGCGGTCTGGAACGGCTCCGTCGAGTCCTATGTGAACTTCCACCCTCCCGGTGATCCGGGCGCATCCTGGTTCACCGCCACCACCGGCTCCATCCACGTCGGCCGCTGGACCTACGGGCCCGGCGGCTTCGGCCGCGCCGCCATCAACTTCGGCACCCCCAAATCATGGCTCGGCCTGCACGACCTCCTCCCCTCCCACTTCACCACCTTCTCCATGGCCACCTCCGTCTACCAGGACGGAGACACCGTCTACGTCGGCGGCTACGCCCTCAACGACCTGACCGGATACAACGAGGCCTTCCTCTGGGTCGGCACCATCCCCGCCCCCGGCGCCACCGCCGTCTTCCTCCTCGCCGGCGCCAGCATCGCCCGCCGCGGCCGGAGGCGCAAAACCAACCGCGCCGCGGCCGCCGCCACGCGCTCCATCAACACCTGATCCGATCCCTCCCCCGCACCACCCGAGCTTTACGCCTGCGTGTGCGGCGCCGGCGTCTCCGCCATCGTCGGATGGCCGCGCCCGACCCGAGCATCCTCGCCCCCCGCGGTCAGCGGCGGATGCGCCCCAGACTCGGTCAACTCCGGCTTCGAAACCGGGGATGGCGCCTTCGACGCCTCGTCGATCTCCCGCTCGATCCCTGAAAGCCCCCGCCGAAACTCTACGATCCCCTTCCCGAGGCTCCGCCCGACCTCCGGCAGCCGCCGCCCAAACAGCAGCAGGCCGATGATCAGGATTACGATCAGCTCGGGCGTGCCGATGGGGCCGAGGATGCCTGCGAGGGTAGTCATGGGCGCTCCGATGAAGGTCGATTCACGGTATCCAAGCGGGGGCGGCCCCCAGAGTCAACGCCCGGCCCCGCCCCGCCTTGCGGAAATCGTTCGGTATCCCGCCACCCGCCTCAAAACGTTGCGTGACGCTCCCCCGCCTCCACCACATTCAATAAAAGCATCGCCACCGTCATCGGCCCAACGCCCCCCGGGACCGGGCTGATGTGCCCCGCCACCCGG
>JAEYVB010000230.1 GCA_023429345.1 Planctomycetota bacterium | reverse complement strand
ACCTGCCCCCGCGCGCTCTTCACTGTCGAGCCCAACAGCGGCCTCAGCGGCGACGGCGCGGGCATCTTCTTCGACCTCGCCCCCAACGCCGACATGCTGATCGACGCCTTCAGCTACTACCAGTACGAGGTCGCGGGCACCCCGATCACCCTCGACGTCTACACCAAGAGCGGGACCTACGTCGGCTCGCAGAACGACCCGAGCGCCTGGACCCACCACGCGACGATTAACCTCACCTCCGGCGGCTCGTCGACGGTCATCTCCAACTACGCGGAGCTGCCCAGCCCGATCATCGCCCCCGGCGGGCAGGTCGTCGGCATGTACCTCGTCGGCACGGTCGGCGGCATGCGCTACTCGACCGTCGACACCACCTACAGCAACGCCGACATGACGCTCTCGGGCGGCATCGGCATGGGCACGCCCTTCACCGGGGCCGGCAACACGCCGCGGCTCTTCTCGGGCACGGTCTACTACAACCTCGCCGACCTCAGCGCCATCATGGGCGCCTGCTGCTTCGCCGACGGGACCTGCCAGGTCCTCAACGTGCCCGGGTGCACCTCCCAGGGCGGCGTCTTCCGCGGCATCGACAGCACCTGCGCCACAGCCAACTGCCCGCAGCCGGGCGCCTGCTGCTTCGACGACGGCACCTGCGCCAGCCTCTTCGAGAACGACTGCCTCGCGGGCGGCGGCCTCTGGGCCGGCGCGAACACCGCGTGCGGCACGACCGTGTGCGCCCAGCCGGGCGCCTGCTGCTTCCCGGCCGACGGCGGCTGCGCCCTGACGCAGGCCGACGCCTGCACCGCCGCGGGCGGCATCTTCCAGGGCCCCGGGACGACCTGCGCCACCGGGAACTGCTGGACAGCGCCCGTGCTCTGGAACAACGGCCCGCTCTCGACCGGCCCGACCGTGAGCATTTCCGGCAACCCGGCCCCCGCCGGCACGGAGTGGTCGGAGGTCCAGGCCGGCAACGGCTACGCCGGCTGGAACATCAACAGCCCGCCCTACACCCTCATCGAGGACTTCACGATCGACGGCGCCTCCGCGTGGCAGGTCGACGAGGTCACGGTGTACACCTACCTCACCGGCAGCACGCCGGCGGCGACGCCCATCACCAAGGCTTACGTCCAGATCTGGGACGGCGCCCCGAACGCGGTCGGCTCGCAGGTCGTCTTCGGCGACCTCGTGACCAACCGCCTCGTGGATTCCACCTTCGCCAACCTCTACCGCATCTTCAACAACGCCTCGGGCACCACCCGCCCGCTCTTTGCCAACCGCCTCTCGATCGGCACGACGCTCCAGCCGGGCACGTACTGGATCGAGTTCGGCACCGAGGCGAACAACGACCCCACCGTCGTCCACTACGGGCCCAACGTGATCGTCAAGGGCACCCGCGGCCCGGTCGCGGCCAACTCGCTCCAGGGGAACGCCGGCGCCTACGCCGCCCCGGTCGAGGACAACTCCATGCCCGTCCGGCGGCAGGAGATCCCGTTCGTGCTCCGCGGGCAGGTGCTCGGCGGGCAGCCCTGCTACGCCAACTGCGACGAATCCACGCAGTCGCCCATCCTCAACGTGGCGGACTTCACCTGCTTCCTGAACCGCTTCGCGGCCGGGGAGAGCTACGCCAACTGCGACAACTCCACCACGCCCCCGGTCCTCAACGTGGCTGACTTCACTTGCTTCCTGCAGAGCTTCGCCGCCGGCTGCCCGTGATAGCCCGCGCCTAACCCTGCATCCCAACGCGACTTTCGAGGGCCCGGCCGAAACGCCGGGCCCTCTTTCGTTGGTCCTCGTGGGCGGGCGGTGGTCCGACGAACATTTGGTATTGACACGACCCGCGGTTCTGGTAGGGTGAATGCCGTGCGCGACCGCGATTCTGCGCGGTCGCATTGGGGTTCGAGAGTCCACTAGGAAAGGGGATGCGATGCGTACTGCCTTGAAGAGGTCCTTGCTGGTCCTGGCGATCGCCGGCGCGCCGATCTCGGTCGCCAACGCCCAGTCCATCACCACGTTGTTCAGCAACAACAACGGCGGCAGCGCTGGGGGCGCCGTTTACTTTGATCTTGTGCCCTCGGGCGCCGACATCACGATCAACTCGCTTGACACGAACACCAGCGCGGCCGCGGGTTCCACGTTCGGAGTGTCGATCTACACGGTCGCGGGCGGTTATCTGCCGAACGTCACGAACCAGGCCGCGTGGACCCTTGCCGCGACCGGCGTCGGCACCGCCGCAGGGGCTGACCAGCCCAGCCCGGTGACGCTGAGCGGGCCCGTGACGCTTCCTTCGGGCATGACGCACGGCATCGCCATCGTCCTCGCTGCCCCGGGGCAGACTTCGGCCTCCCACGCCTACTCTGGCCTGGGCACCAGTCCCGCCCCCGGCCAGACGACATATTCCAACGCGGATCTGACGCTGAATCTCGGCTCCGCGCTGAACATTCCGTTCACCGGGACGCCTTTCACTCCTCGAATCTGGAACGGGACCCTCTATTACACCGCCGGTGCACCGGTCGCGGGCGCCTGCTGTCTGGCCAACGGGACCTGCGTGAGCGTGCTCCCGGCCGACTGCTTCAACCAGGGCGGCACGTACCAGGGGCCGAACACGACCTGCGGCGGCGTTGTGTGCCCGCAGCCCGGCTCGTGCTGCTTCTTTGACGGGACGTGCCAGGTCCTGCTGCAGACGGCGTGCACGGGCCAGGGCGGGACGTTTACCGCGGGCGGCACCTGCACGCCCAACACCTGCCCCCCGCCCCCGCCCCTCGCCTGCGCCATGAGCACCGGGGCCACCTCCCTGGCCGGCCAGCCCGCCCCCGCCGGCGGCACCTGGTCCGAGTGCGCCCGCGACTACAACGACCCCACCACCGCCAACACCACCGCCGGCTTCAACGCTCTTGCCGGCACCTACCGCATCGCCGACGACTTCCAGGTCTCCGCCGGCCAGACCATCACCGCCATGCGGTTCCCCGCCTACCAGACCGGGGCCCTGGGCACCACCATCACCGCCCTCACCCTCCAGATCTGGGACGGGCCCCCGGACAACCCCGCCTCCACCGTCGTCTTCGGCGACACCTTCACCAACCGCATGACCAACGTCTCGCTCTCCAACATCTACCGCTGCTTCAACACCGTCACCCCGCCCACCTGCGGCGGCGCCCCCACCCTCCCCGACAGCGGCCGCCACATCCAGTGGGTCGACGCCGGCAACCTCAACATCCAGCTCCCCGCCGGCACCTACTGGGTCGACTTCGACGTCGCCGGCACCGCCGCCTCCGGCCCCTGGGTCCCGCCCTCCACCAGCGACACCGCCATCGGCCGCCAGTGCGACCTGAGCGACTCCAACGCCCTCCAGTCCGTCGGCGGCGTCTGGCAGCCCCTCAACGACACCGGCCAGGGCTGCGCCCCCACCCCCGTCCAGCAAAAAGTCTACTTCGAGATCACCGCCACCGGCGGCGGCTGCTACGCCAACTGCGACAACTCCACCACCGCACCCGTCCTCAACGTCGCCGACTTCACCTGCTTCCTCCAGGCCTTCGCCGCCGGTTGCCCGTGATAGCCCGCGCCTAACCTGCATCCCAACACACCCGCGAGGGCCCGGCCGAAACGCCGGGCCCTCTTTCGTTTCAGGGCCCGAGCCCAAAATGGCCGCGGGCCCCGGGGTCTCCGGGGCCCGCGATCGGTCGGGCGCGGCTGGTAAGCCGAGTTCTGTTCCGCTCGGCGGTTCCCATCCCTTCCTTGACGGGGGCTCGGGACGGGCCTGCCGGCGGCGGCGGCCATTTCTCTTCGCCGCGTCGTTGCCGACGCGGTGGTCGCCAGTGGCGACAGCACTCTACCCGCCCCCTTCCGCCCGGACCGGGCGTGCCGCCGGAGCGGCCGGGGGCTGCATGAGCTTGCACGCGGTGGGGTTTGCCGTGCCCCGATCGTCACCGACCGGGCGGTGCGCTCTTACCGCACCCTTTCACCCTTGCCTGTGCCCCGGAGGGCCATCGGCGGTTTGCTTTCTGTTGCACTGTCCCGCGCCCGCGACCGCCCGCCGCAGCGGGTTGTTCGGGCGGGTGGGTGTTACCCACCACCGTGTCCTGCCGTGCTCGGACTTTCCTCGGGGAGCCCTCGATGGGTCCCCGCGGCCGCCTTGCCGCACCTTTCGCCCAATCTTAGGCGCGGATGCCTCTGCGCAAGATCGGTACCATGCGGTCCTATGGCCGAGGGTCGCCGGGTCGCGGTGTGGATCTCTCCCGGGCAAACCGCCCTTGCGCGGGCGGTGGCCGACGCCGCCGGCCTGGACCTCATCGCCGCGGGCTCCCCGGCGCGGGGCCAATCGCAGGCCGTCGCGGCCGAACTCGGCACAAGCCCCGCCGACGATCTCCGCGCCATGCTCGCGAGCATCGAGGCCGACCTGGTCTGGGTCGCCGCGCCGGGCCTCTTCGGCGGCGCGGCCGGCGGCGGCGATGCCGAGGCCGTTCTCGCCGCCCATGCCCGCGGCTTCACCGTCGCCACGCTCGAGCCCGTCCCCGCCTCCGCGCTCGACCTCATGAGCGGGCGGTGGCTGGAGGGGGAGCACGGGCGGTGCCCGGCGGATGTCGTTCGCTTTCTCCCCATGCCGCGGGACGGTTCGCCCTTCCGGCAGGCGGCGGAGGTGCTCGAGACGTTCGGGCATATCCGCTCGATCGCGGTCGAGACCTGGGGCCAGCCGTCCGAGGGCACACTGGGCGCCCGCGTCTTCGGCGGACTTGCGCTCATCGCCTCCCTCATGGGCGAGCCGGAGAAGATCGACGCCGCCTACGTCGCGCCCAGCCACGGGACCGGCGTGCACGCCCTCCCGGGCGAGACCCTCCGCGACCTCTCGGGCGATCTCACCGCCTGCATGCGTTTCGCGGACGGCCGCGCCGCCGGGCTCGCCGCCAGCGACCGCGGCGGGCGCTGGGCGCGGACCGTCACGCTGCTGGGCCCGGCGGGGCGCCTGCGCATCGACGACGACGGCTTCGAGTGGATCGGGCCCGACGGCGCCCGCCTGGACGAGATGCGGCTCGAACGCTCGGAGACGCCGCCGGCGGTCCGCGCGATCGCCGAGGGGCTCTCACGCCTGCTCGATCCCTCCGCCCCCGAGCCGCCGCCGCTGGACTACGCCACGGTGCTCTCGATGGGCCAGGCCGCGCTCCTCAGCGCCCGCACGGGCGAAGCGGAGAGCCCCGGCACCATCCGCCGCATGGTGGGCGCCGAGTAGGCGTCATCGGAACGGGTCGGCCGTCACGATCACCTCGACGCGCTGATTCACGCGGTCGGCATCCCGGTCGTACTCGCGCCCGGTGTGCCGGTCGGCGCTGCCCGCGGCCGAAACCCGGATCTGCTCCCACGCAAGCCCCTGCTTCTGGAGCACGCGCGCGACCTCCATCGCCCGCCGGAAGCTGATGGCGCTTGCCCGCTCGGGATCGCGCTGGGCCTCGCTGGGGCTGACGTGCCCGCGCAGCTCGACGATGTAGTTGATGCCCTTGAGCTTCTCCCCGATGCGCTCGGCACGCTCCCGGGCCCGCTCGGTGAGCGTCTCGGAATCGTCCTCGAAGGGCACCGTGCCGCCCAAGGCCGACATCTGCGTCGGGATCTTCACCTGGCTCTCGCGGCCCTCGGCCGGCTCCTCCGGCTGGAGCGACTGCCCCGCGAGCGCACGCTCGCGCTTCCGCGCCGCGAGCCTCGCCTCGGAGGGATCGTCCGACTGCATGTTGATAGGCTGGTTGAACGCCTCGCGGATCCCGATGATCACATCCAGTTCGCGGGCGCTCGGCGGGGCGCCGCCGTTCTTCTCTTTCCCGCCGATGCCCCCCGCCGTGGGCTCCTTCATGTTCATGGCGAGAAGGATCACAAAGAACCCCATCAGCAGGGCGACGTTGTCGGCGAACGAGATCAGCCACTCCGGCGCGCCCGATTCCTCGTGCTCGCCGCCCCCGTGCCCGCCGGGGCCGTGCGCCCCCCCACCGCCGCCGTGGGAACCGTGGGAATCGTCCTTGTCGTGGTCCTTGGCCATGATCGGGAGCCCTACGCCGCCGCCCGGAGCTTGCCGCGGGTGGTGCTGGGGATGAAGGCGAGCATCTTGTCCTGCGTGATCCGCGGGTTGTCGCCGGCCTGGATGGAGAGGATGCCCTGCAGCATCATCTCGCGGTTGAGGATCTCCTCGCTGGAGCGCAGGGCCAGCTTGTCGCCGATCGGCCCCGCGATCGCGTTCGCCACGATCGCGCCGTACATCGTCGCGCACACCGCCACCGCCAAGGCCCCGCCCAGCGCGCCGATGTCCGCATCCGCCAGCTTGCCGAACATGCCGACCTGCCCGATCAGCGTCCCCACCAGCCCGTACCCGGGGCCGTAGAGCTTGATCAGGTCAAAGAACTTCTTCCCCGCCTTGTGCCGGTCCTGCATCGCGACCAGCTCCATCCGCAGGGTCGATTCGATCGCCCCCGGGTCCACGCCGTCCACCGCCATCTTCAGGCCCGAGGACAGGAACGGGTCGCCGAGCTTCTCGATCTCCGGCTCCAGGGCCAGGATGCCGTCGCGGCGGGCCTTCTCCGACAGCTCGCCCATGAGCTTCACGACCTGCTCCGCCCCGAGACCCTTGTGGAAGAGGAACCGCTTGATGTACGCCGGCACCTTCTTCAGCTTCTCCATCGGCATCGCCATGAAGGTCACCGACACCGAGCCGCCCCCCACCATGAGCAGGCCCTCGAGCGAGAAGAACATCATGAAGTGGCCGTGCGACACCTCGAAGAGCACGATGCCCAGGCAGGCGACGCCGATCAGGATGCCGATGAGACTCGCTTTGTCCACGTCGATCGCCCTCTGGGGGATGGGGTGTGGGGTTCGCTGCGCTGTCCTCCGGGGCCCGTAGTCCGGGAATCGCCCCGACACCGTGTGAATCGGCCGGAAGCTATCGGGTCTGAAGTCGGAGAGGCCTCCCGCCCCGCAATTCCGGCGCAGTCTTTGCGCACATCGGCCCCCGCCCCACTGGCACGGCGTTCGCGTCCACCCCCGGGTTCACGAATCCCTCCCGGAGAAGCAGGATGCTTCGAACGCTCGCCGTCCTGATCCTGTCGCTGGCCTGGGCCGCGGCCGCCCAGGCCACCACCGTCTCCGACATAGCCCGCATCCAGGGGCAGGGCGAGTCCGTGCTCCAGGGCCTGGGGCTCGTGATGGGCCTGAACGGCACCGGCGATTCCGGCAAGGACCTCGCCATGGCCCGCCCCCTGGCCGAGATGCTCAAAAACACCGGAAATCCCGTCCTCCTCGAAGAGCTCAAGAACGTCAAGACCGTCGCCCTGGTCATGGTCACCTGCCGCATCCCCGAGGCAGGCGCCCGCACCGATGACCGCTTCGACGTCACCGTCTCCGCCATCCACAGCGCCTCCAGCCTCGCCGGCGGCGTCCTCTACATCGCCCCCCTCACCGGCCCCTTCCCCAAGATCGACGCCCGCGTCTTCGCCGTCGCCGAGGGACAGGTCATCGTCGAGAGCCCCGCCTCCCCCCGCGTCGGACGCGTCCGCGCCGGAGCGAAAATGGTCCGCGATATCCGCACCGGCGAGGTCGCCGAGTCGTTCCACATCGTCCTCCGCCCCGCCTTCGGCGGCTGGGCCGCGGCCAGCGAGGTCGCCAGCAGCATCACCCAGGGCATGTACCTGAAGGCCGGGCGGAACCTCGGCGGCCTGCCGCAGATCGCGACCGTCGTGGACGACCGCACCGTCCGCGTCGACATCCCCCCCGCGGAGCGCGAGAACCGCGCGGCCTTCGTCGGCGAGGTGATGGCCACCGAGATCAACATCCTCCTGCTGAAGCTCCCCGCGCAGGTGATATTCAACCAGAGCTCGGGCGTCATCATCCTCACCGGCAACGTCGAGATCAGCCCGGTCGCCATCACCCAGCGCGACCTGACGATCACCACGACCGTCCCCGCCCTCGAGCCCACCCCGGAGAACCCGGTCGTCGAGAACCGGCGATGGGCGGCGCTCGGCACCGGCGTCAAGAGCGGCGAGCGCGCCAAGCTCCAGGACCTGCTCGACGCCTTCAACCAACTCAAGATCCCCATCGACGAGCAGATCGCCATCCTCTCCATGCTGGAAAAGACGGGCAAACTGCACGCCCGCCTCATCATCGACTGGGGGGGGGGGG
>JAEYVB010000225.1 GCA_023429345.1 Planctomycetota bacterium | reverse complement strand
GGCCAGAACATCTCCACCGCCCGCGCCCCCGACCACGTCTCCCCGCCATCGCCGGAAAACAGCCGCGCCAGCCGCTGACCCCGCTCTTTCTGATTCGCTCGCGCATCCACCGCGTACACCAGCACATCCCCCTGCTTCATCCCCGGCCCGCCCCCCGCCGCCGGCAGATCCCGCTCCAGCACGATCACATCCGGCGCTGCGGCCTTCTTCATCAGCGGCTCCGTCCGCTCTGTAAACGCCGCCCCATCCTCGCTCGTCGCGAAGAACACCGAGCCACGCGAGGCCTCGCTCGCGCCCTGCCCCTCCCGCTCCGCCGGCGTGAACGGGATCTGCGGCCGGTCCGGACGCTCCGGCTGCGCCGCCGGCGTAAACACGCCCGCCGCATCCGCCGCCATCACCACCGCCCCCGCGCACACGCACAGCGCCACTCGCCCGAGCCTCGTCATCGCCCGCTCCTTAAACCGCGACCTTCCCCGCCACCGCGGCCCCGATCGCCTCCACCGCCCGCTCGATCATCTCCCGCGTCACATCCAGATGGCACACCGCCCGCACCCGCTGCGCCCCCGTCGGCAGCACCAGCACCCCCGCGCCCTTCAGCCGCTGGCACACCTCCGCGGCCGTCCCCCGCGCCGGGTCCACATCGAAGAACACCATGTTCGTCTCGACGGGCATCGGGATCATCAGCCCCGGCACATCCGCCAGCCCCTCGGCCAGCCGCGCCGCGTTCGCGTGATCCTCCACCAGCCGCCCCCGGTGGTTCTCGAGGGCATAGAGCGCCCCCGCCGCCACGATCCCCGACTGCCGCATCGTCCCGCCGAACATCTTGCGGAACCGCATCACCCGCGCGATGAACGCCCGCGTCCCGCACACCGCCGACCCCACCGGCGCCCCCAGCCCCTTCGAGAAACAGCACGACACCGAATCAAAGTCCCGCGCCCACCGCGCCGGCTCCACCCCCGTCGCCGCGCTCGCGTTCCAGATCCGCGCCCCGTCCAGGTGCAGCTTCAGCCCCAGCGACCGCGCCTTCTGCGTCACCCGGTCCACCTGCTCCAGCGGCCACACCGCGCCCCCGCCCCGGTTCTGCGTGTTCTCCACCAGCGCCAGCCTTGAATGCGGGAAGTGCACCGAGTCCGGCCGCACCAGCCCGTCGAGCTGGTCCGCGTCAAACAGCCCCCGCGCCCCGCTCGCCGTCCGGATCATCACCCCCGAGAGCGCCGCCGGCGCCCCCGTCTCGTAGTTGATGATGTGGCTGTCCACGTGACAGATCACCTCATCCCCCGGCTCCGTGTGCGCCCGGATCGCCGTCTGGTTCGCCATCGTCCCCGACGGCACATAGCACGCCGCCTCCTTCCCCATCACCTCCGCCACCCGCTCCTGCAACCGGTTCACCGTCGGGTCATCCCCCAGGACATCGTCCCCCACCTCGGCCGCGGCCATCGCCGCCCGCATCTCCCGGGTCGGCCTCGTCACCGTGTCGCTGCGCAGATCGATCAGGGTCGGGGTCTGTGGCATGGTTCCCTAGGTTATCCGGCACAGCCCGGGGATTCAGACCAACTGTCAGATTGGCAGAAATCCCCGCCCCGCGGCGTCAGTTTGAACGCCGCCCTTCCGGCCCCAGCCGTCCTTCCCGCTCCCCCGCGCTTGGCGCGCCGCTTGCAACCGCTTTCTCCCGAGACCCTTTCTCAAAAGGAGGACAGCCATGAACAGCATCCTGCGACGCGACCCCTTCGAGTTCCCGGCCACTCCCCTGAGCACCATGAACCGCCTCATGAACCAGCTCTGGAGCGAACAGGACAGCGGCGTGAGCCCCCTCGCCGAGGAGGGCCTGCTCCCGCTGGATGTCTCCGAGGATGAGCACAGCCTGATGGTCCGGGCCTCGGTCCCCGGCTTCACGCCCGAGCAGATCGATGTGCAGGTCCACAGCGGCATCCTCACCATCAAGGCCGAGCGCACCGAGGAATCCGAACAGAAGAGCGAGCGCTACCTCCGCCGCGAGCGGCGCTTCGGCAGCCTGACCCGCAGCGTCGCCCTCCCCAGCATGGTCGACGAGGACTCCTGCGAGGCCAACCTGGAGAACGGCGTCCTCACCCTCCGCATCCAGAAGAGCAAGGAAGCCCTCCCCCGCAAGGTCAAGATCGGCTCCCAGAACGGCGGCACCAGCGCCCCGCGCAAAGCCTGACCCACGCACGTCCAAAGCAAAAGGGGCCGGCCACGGTGCCGGCCCCTCCTTGTTTTTACCGCCTTCGGTTCTTTACGGGCAACCCGCCGCGAAGCTCTGCAGGAAACACGTGAAGTCCGCCACGTTCAGCACCGGCGGCGACGTCGAGTTGTCGCAGTTCGCGTAGCTCTCGCCCGCCGCGAAGCGCTGCAGGAAGCACGTGAAATCAGCCACGTTCAGCACCGGCGCCGTCGTCGACCCGTCGCAGTTGGCGTAGCACGCGCCCCCGCCCGACGTGAACACGATATCCATGCGCGTGGCCGTCGTGTTGCTCGCCGTCGGCGGGAAGCGGCCGCCGTTGTACGCCCGCGAAGACTCCGCCGAGCCCGAGGTCCGCGAGACCGCGAACGTTATGTTCAGGTTCGATGACACGATCTCGACCAGCAGGTTGCCCTGCGCCGGGTCGTACACGAAGGGTGTGCCCGCCAGCACCATCTCGAAGTTCTGGGCGCCCCCCGCGATCACCGTGTAGGTGTGCGTTGGATTCACGTAGAAATCCGTCATCGCCCCCACCGCGTTGGGTGCCCCGCCCCCCGCCGCGTCCGGGATCTCAAGCCCGCCCGCCCCCGCCGCCGCGCCCGGCGTCGCGTTCGTGTAGCCCAGGCGGATCGTCGTGCTCCCGAGGTCGTGCGTCTGGTTCGCCAGCAGATCCTGCGGGGCGAACGCGATGCTCTGGATCGTCACCGGCTGCCCGCCCGACGAGGCGCTGAACAGCGTCGATGCAAACACCTGGTGCTGCACGCACGGGCCCGCCGATGCCGACCCCGAGCCGAACGGGATGAAATTGAACGCCGCGTGCGCGGTCGTCGGGAAAATGTCCGCCGCTGCGCCGGCGCAGGCACACAGCACGGACGCCAAGGCGATCTGAGTACAACGCATGTTCGATTGCTCCTGCCCGATAACGGGCGCTTGGGGATTGACCACCAGAGAGCCAGCCATTATCGGATGAACGCGGATTCACGCAACCCGAACATCCGGCGGACACCTTAGAACAGGCGCTTTGTCGGGTTCACGATCACGTTGTCCCGCCCGGGGATGATCACGTCCGCAATCTCCACCGCCTCCGCGAAGCTCTCCCGCGCCCTGTCCACATCGCTCACCACCGGCAGCACCTTCCCCTCCATCAGGTGCTCCACCGTCGGCACCGCGTCCCCCGCCACCAGCGTCGTGTACCGCTGCTGGACCACCAGCAGCCCGCACAACCCCGGCGTCACCCCCGGCAGGGGGAACAGGTCCACCCGGTCCCCCTTCTCATCCGCGATATGGTCCGGGGCCGCGGCACACCGCTGCAGGATCGCCACATCCAGCTCCAGCCCCTTTTTCATCGCCTCATCCTCCTCTTCCGAGGCCTCCTGCAGCTTCGCCAGCATCGCGACGCCGATCGCCTCGCGCTCGTTCTCCCCGATCCACCACACCGCCTTCTCGAACGCCATGATCCCCCGGCGCAGCTCCGGGTTGAAGCTCGTCAGAAACACGTGCGTGATGTCCGCCGGCTTCAGACCCGAGCGCTCCTCCAGCCGGGCCGCGATCGCGGGCCCCGGCAGCCCCGGGTCCACCAGGATCCGCT
>JAEYVB010000167.1 GCA_023429345.1 Planctomycetota bacterium | reverse complement strand
CATCATGATCGCCCCCAGCGCGATGATGTGGATGCCCGGATTGTTTCCGACCTGCAGGATCGTGAACGTCGCGACCGGCCGCTTCATCACGCCCTTGTCCGTCAGTTCCTGCGTCCTTCGCCATCCGTCCGAATCCCACCCCGCCTGGCTGAACTTGAACTGCCGCGGGTTCAGCCGGCTGAACAGCAGCCCGGAGAGATTCTCAAAGTACCCGCGGTTCTCGTCCGACCACATGAAGGGCGCCTGCAGCGGCGCGTTCAGCTTGGTGACATGCACGTACGGATCGAACGAGAGCCCCCCCTCCGCGCCGTGCAGCGGCACCACCTTCACCAGCGACTGGTAGTCCCGCGGCGCCCCACGGTGGTCGTATGCGATCATCTGGAAGTCAACCAGCTGCACCACGAAGCCCGGCAGCGGGTGCGCCCGGCGGCCGAACGCCAGCGTCAGTTCCCGCCCGTCCCTCAGCCGCACGGTCCGCTCGGTCCCCATCCCCGCCCCGAGATACCGCGTGAACGGCAGCCACACGATCTCCCGCGTGCCGTCGCCGGCGCTGACCTCGACCGCCAGCGCCGAGTTCTGGTGCGTGCCGATCGCGTCGTTGCGACGATCCCGCTCCGGCACCGGCTGCGGCCGCTCCACCCGGACCGCGTGCGGCCACCGATCGGTCAGCTTGAGATTGAGCCCCGGCATCACGTCCGACACGGTGCCGCCGGCCGAAAGCTCGTCGATGATGCGCACCCCGCCGCCGGGCACCCGCACGATCGCCCTCGCCGTCGCCTTGTCCCCGCCGTCCCGTTCGTCGACGTATACCTGCAGCTTGCTGGCATCGATGTACGAGATACGGATCGCCGGATCGGCATCCCGCCGCGTCGGCATCCCGCGCTCGTTCACCTCGTCGAGCATGTCCTGGTTGATCTCGGGGAAGCGGTGGTAGACGTACCGCTCGAAGCCCTGGCCCCCCGGCGTCGTGACCCGCACCACCGCCACGCTGCTCGTCGCCCCCTGGAACCCCGCGGTGATGATCGGGAACGGCGGCTGCGGAAGGAGGTCCGTCACCTTCAGCGTGTACCCGCCCGCGGCCAACTCCTGCCCCGGCTGCACCGCGAACACGCCCCGGAACGCGGGCGATCCCCCCGCCGCGGGCACCTCCACCACGAGCGCGTGCCGCGTCACCTCGGGCACCTCCACCGAGAGGTCCGCCCACCGCTGCTCATCCATCCCGCGCGTGTACTCGAGCCCGAAAAACTCCGTCTCACCCAGCCGGTTCGCGGGATCCTCCGGGAGGAAATAGAAGGGCACCACCTGCGCGGGCCGCTGCGTCGGGTTGCCCTCGCTGTCCACGTTCAGACTGAGTTCCGCGAACCGGACCGGGTTCTCCCCCGCCCCGCTCGGCGCCTCGGCCCGGATCCAATCCGAGACGAGCTCGGCGTAGCTCGCGTACCCAATGACCCGCATCCGGATATCGGGATCGATCCCGCCCGGCAGTGCCTCATCCCGCCCCACCGGCCGATCCAGCCTCCGCCCCCTGTCCGCGCCCTTAGCCAGCCGCCCGATCGTGCCCCGCGCCGACTCGGCCCCCCACGGGTCCAGGTTGTAGTCGTTGTACCGCGGCGGACGGATATCCCGCTGCTCCCAGCGCGACATCCCGCCCTGCCGCGCCCAGATCACCGTCCGCGTGTTGTCGTAAAAGAACTCCTGCGCCGGCCCCACGGTCGGCACCCCCGCGGCATCCACCTCCCCGGAGAGCAGCATCGTGTCGCCCTCCAGCTTCAGCCCGGAGTAGTACACGCTGCCCAGCGCGATCACGACGATCCCCGAGTGCACCGTGATCACGCCGATGTACGGGAACGAGAACTCGATCCGCCGCGCGGTCGCCGTGATCATGTTCAGCACGAACAGCAGCAGGATCACCCGGAGCGGCCACCACGAGTAAAACTCCAGCTCCGACATCTCCAGCCCGGGAAGCCGCCGCAGGGTCGTCGCCTTGTACTCCTCCACGAACCCCGGAAAGAGCCGGAGCCCCGTCCCGTGCGCCGGGTCGTACATCAGCCGCGGCCACGCCAGCACATACCAGAGCTCCGCGGCCAGTCCCACGAGCAGGATCGCACCGATCACCGTCGCCACAAACCGGGCCGCCCGCGCCCCCGGGGTTTTCGGCCGCCAGAACGCCCGCACCAGCATGACCGGCACGAGCGCCACCCCGGCCACGGCGATCAGGAGCGTGAGGCCGTAGACCAGGTACGTAGCACCCAGCACCAGCAGCCCGATCGGCACGCTGGCGAGGATGGCGTAGACCACCACCATGCTCAGGAGCACTACCGCCAGCGGGATCCCGCTGAAGGTGCGCAGCAGCAACTTGGCCGGCCACGCCCACGACGGGATGTGCTCGTCATCCCACTTTTTGCTTCGAATCCACTTGGCGCTCATGGGGGCATAAAGGGTAGTCGCCCAACCCCAACCCGAACGGCGCCAGTCCTGTTTAAAGGGACGAATTCCCCTGCTACAGGAGCCGCGCCGGCGCAGCGCCCCGCAGGACTCGCTCGAACGCCCGCTCCCGATCACCCGGCGCGGCCGCCGCGCAGCACAACCCCGCGACCGTCCCGCCCTCCGCCACGCGCCACGCCCCCCGGTCGAAGCCGAGCCCCTTCGCGCCGTGGACCGTCCCCATCCGGAGAAGTTCCATCGCGTCGGCCCCGTCGCGCCGGTAGAGCAACCGCATCTCGTCGAGCACGGACATCCCGTCCTGCGCCGGGTCGGCCGCGCCCGGCGGCAGATTCACCAGCGAGTCCGTGCCCAGGCAGACGTTCACGCCCGACCGCAGCATGTCCCGGTACCGGTGCGGCCCGAAGTGCCGCGCTGCGCCGAAGTACTCGGACGCCCGCGGGCAGTACGCCACACTCGTGCCGGTGCCCGCCAGAACGTCGATCGCCTCATCCGTCGCATCGTTGCAGTGCGCCACCAGGAAAGGCCGCCGCGTGAGCACCGATTGCATGTGCCGGACCGGGTGCAGCCCCCTGCCGATGTGCTCCAGGATCGATTCATCCCACACCCCCAGCCGCTCCAGCAACGCCCGCTGCGGCCCCGCCGCCCGCGCGACAAACTCCCGCTCCTCCATGGTCTCGGCGAGGTGCGTCGCCAGCGGCGTGCCGAGACGCTCCGCCAGCCCGATGCACCACTCGTAGTGCCGCAGGTCCACCGTGTTCGGCGCGTGCGGCTGCAGCCCCAGCCGCGCCCGGCCCCCCGCCGCGCGGGAGAACTCGGCCCTGTACCGCTCGACGAACTCCTCGAGCCCCGCGCGCAGCTGCTGCCAGTTCCGGCCGATCCCGAACCCCTCGATATAGCTGACCCCCATCAGGGCCGAATCCCGGAGCATCCGCCACGGGGCCAGAGTGTAGCGGCCCTGCGGCGAGCCCGCAATATCCCCCACCGCCACCGTGCCTCCCGCCTTGCACAGTTCCAGCCCACGCCGCACCGATGCCGCGATCCCTCCCGGGCCCTCCTCCTCCCGCCGACGCTCCCGCCGGATCATGTCGACCCAGGCCACGAACCCGTCCCCCGGATCGTGCGGCCGCGGGCCGATGTGGGTCAGGTCCAGGTGCGTGTGCGCGTTCACCAGGCCCGGGAACACCACGCTCCCCCGCCGATCGAGGCGCTGCGCCGCCGCGGCCGCCGGATGCCGGCCCACCTCTCCCGCCTCGCCGACCGCGAGCACCCGCCAGGCCAACGGCCGCTCCCCGCCCGACAGGTTCTCCACGCGCTCCGCCAGCAAGCAACACCCCACCACCCCCCCGACCGGGTCCACCACGGCGTCGCAGTCGACGCGCAAAATCGGCTTCTCGGGGTCGGGAGCGGGGGGATTCATGCCGGGTGCATCTCTCGTCCGATGGTCGGTGCGTCGGGCGGCCGCGGGTTGCCGCGCTCGCGCCCGCTGACGGTACGAAGTCGACTCGCTATCCTCCACGCCAAATCCGGATCGCCCCGCCCCCAGACCCGCACCCGGGGCCCTCCGGTGCACAGCAACTTACCAGCAAGGGAGTCACGGTATGAAGATGGGACGGATCTCGATGGTGGTGCTCGCCGCCGGCCTCGCCTTGGGCGGCTGCGCCAGCCAGGAAACGGTCGACAAGAACATGGACGCCAACCGCAGCCTGACGGAGCAGAACTCCCAGCTGCGCCGCCAGAACCAGGAGCTCGAGGCCGAGAACGCCCTCCTCCAGAAGCAGCGGGCCGCCAACGAGGCCGCCCTCGCCGAGCTCAACCGCGTCAACGCCGAGTACAAGAACCGCCTCTCCCAGATGGGCGGCACCCTCGACGACCTCAACAACCGTCTCGCCGGGCTCAACTTCGCCGAGCTCGACCCCCAGACCGACGAGGCCCTCCGCCGGCTCGCCGAGCAGTACCCGGACCTCATCCAGTACGACGCGACCCGCGGCATGCTCCGCTTCGCCAGCGACCTCACCTTCGGCTCCGGCTCCGACCAGGTCCAGGACGGCGCCCGCCGCAGCCTCGAGGCCCTGGCCAAGATCCTCGCCAGCGGCCCGGCCTCGCAGTACGAGATCATGGTCATGGGCCACACCGACGCCCAGCCCATCAGCTCCGCGACCGCCCAGCGCCATCCGACCAACATGCACCTCTCGGCCCACCGGGCCATCTCCGTCCGCAACGTCCTGGCCACAATGGGCGTCAAGGGCGATCACATGTTCGTCGCCGGCTGGGGCGAGCACCGCCCCGCCGCGCCCAGCGGCCCCAAGGGCAACACCCCCGCCAACCGCCGCGTCGAGGTCTACCTCACCCGTCCCACCGGCGGCACGGCCGTCGCCACTGAGGTCGAGGGCACCAGCCTCACCCCGGAGCGCGACCTGCCCCCGAGCCGCCAGCCCGACATGACCAAGTAATCGTGCTCATTCGTTCGACTCAGGCGGCCCCCGCTCAGCCCGGGGGCCGTTCGTTTTTGCGCCCGCTCCGCCGCCCGCCCGATGAAGGGACTATGCCCCACTTCCTCGCCGGCTTCATCGCCCGCCACCGGGTGCTCTCCGCCTTCAGCCTGCTCTACATCGCCGGCTTCAGCGTGCAATCCATCCTCGGCGGCAACACCGAGTTCATCTTCTACGCCGTGGTGATGGTCGCGGCCATCGTCGGCATCCTCTACATGCACACCCGCGTCGCCTTCAGCACCCTCGTACTCTGGCTGCTGGCTATCTGGGGCTTCCTGCACATGGCCGGCGGCAACATCCCCATCCCCGCCGCCTGGGCCCTCGATTGGGCCTCCGAGAACCCGGAGGGATCCCGCACCGTCCTCTACAACCTCCGCCCCCTCGCGTGGGCGCCCAAGTTCGACCAGTTCGTCCACGCCTTCGGCTTCTTCACCGCCACCCTCGCCAGCTTCGAGGCCATCCGCGCCGCCGCCGGGCCGACCGTCCGTGTCGGCTTCGGCATCCTCATGGCCTCGCTCCTCTGCGGCATGGGCCTGGGCGCGGTCAACGAGGTCGTCGAGTTCGCCGCCACCCGCTTCATGCATACCAACGTCGGCGGCTACGAGAACACCGGCTGGGACCTGGTCTCCAACTTCACCGGCTGCATCCTCGCCGTCATCCTGCTCGCCGCCAGCCGCGGCCGCCTCGAGCCCCCTGACACCGCCGCGCCCCGCGCCGCGTGAATCAGTCCTTCGCCTCTGCCCCGCCCGGGGTCGCCGGCGCGGCCCGGTCGATCCACGCCATCACCTCGTCCATGCGCCCGGAGAGCTTGATGAACACC
>JAEYVB010000162.1 GCA_023429345.1 Planctomycetota bacterium | reverse complement strand
GGGGGGGGGGGTGGGCGGGGGGGGGTCGCTGATCGCAGCGCTGACGCTGCGGGACCACGATCCTTACAAGGCGCCGACCGTGCGGCGCGTGCTGGAGTTGGCGCGGGGGGAGGAGGGGGTGGGGGGGGCGGAGTTCATCGTGACGACGGAGAAGGACTGGTCGAAGCTGGCGGCGGTGCCGGCGGCAGTGTGGCCCTGCCCGGTGGTGGTGCCCCGCCTGCGGCTGATGTTCGACCGGGGCGAGGCGGGCTTGGCCGCGGCCATGGTGCTGGCGGCGGAGCGGGGCATCGAGACCGGCGAGGAAGCCGGCGCGGTGTGAGCACGTCAGCCGCCCGGCGACCGCACTTTCCGGACGGCGTCGAGGTCCTCGCGGGCGGCGCCGAAGGCGGGATCGATCTTCAGCGCCCGCTCGAGGGCGTCCTCTGCGCCGGCGAGGTCGCCGCCGGAGGCCAGCAAGCGCCCGAGCACGCGCCACACCGGCGCCTGCGCGGGGTCGAGCGCCAGTGAGCGGCGGTACGCGGCGATGGCCGCGCGCGGGTCGCCGGTGCGTTCGCGCGAGGCCGCCAGCTTCAGCCACTCCGCCGCGGTGTCGTGGCCGAGCCTGACGGCGGCCTCGTATTCCTCGCGGGCGCGTTCGAAGCCGCCGGCCTGGAAGTAGAGGTCCGCGAGCGCCACGCGCAGGCGCGACAGGTCCGGCTCGCGCTTCACCATGCGGAGGAGCACCTGCATCGCCTCTGCGCGGCGGCCCGCCTCCATCAGCCAGCCCGCGAGCAGCTCATCCCCGTAGGCCGCCCAGACGGGCTCGAGCAGCGCCGCGGCGGCATCGCCCTGCGCGTGCTCGTTGCCGAAGCGGCTGAGCGCCGCGTGCTGCGCCAGCGCCCGCTGGCTGGTCGGGAGCTTCTCGAGCGTCCGGAGCACGTACGTGTGGGCGTTGCCGACCGCGCCCAGGGCGATGAACGTCTCGGCCATCCCCTGGGTGTACCACGCGCGGCCGCGGCCGCCGATCGCGAGCTTCCAGGCGTCGGGGCTGTCGTCGGGCTCGGGCCCGCGGGGCCGCCAGGGCGCTGCGACATCGATGCGGTGCTTCTGGATAAAGTCGGCGTGCTCGGGGACGCTCCGGATGAAGACGACGTTGCGGTGGTCGAGGTGGACGAGGGCCCACTCCGGCGAGCGGACCAGGTGCTGGATGAGCGCGCCGAACCAGCGGACGGGGACGATCGCGGTGTTGATGCCCCGGCGGCGGGTGACCTCATCGCACGTCGCCGGGCCGACGGAAAAGAACTCCCGCATCAGCTCATCGCCCATGACATCCGTGCGGCCGTCGACGTAGGGCCTGATCGCGCCGTCCGTGTACCAGCCCAGGAAGTGGCCATCCCGCATGTTGTTGAAGACCTGCGGCGGGGCGCTGTTGCCGGCGACGAACCCGGCCGCGGCGCGGGGCGTGTCCCACCACACGACGCCCAGGCCGCTCTCGCGCGGGGCACCGATGGCGATCCACGAGCGGTCCGAGGCGACGTACCATCCGAAGCCCGCGGCGGTCGCGCCGATGGCGGCGAGCGCGATCCGGGCGAGCCGCGGATCGCGGACGATCGACGCCGGCCGCTCGGCCCGGAGCGCCAGCCAGTCCTCGATGTTCCGGAGCCCCGCCCAGCCGCCCATGACCGAGAGCAGGACGACGTTGCGCTGCGCGGAGGCGGCGAGGTAGACGGCCGCGGCGAAGATAATCCAGCGGGCGATCCCCGCGCGACGCCAGTTGACCGCGAAGGTGCCGGCCACGGCGACGGCCAGCAGCAGGGAGGCCCAGAGGTCCCAGCGCCAGATGCCGATCGGGATCTTCAGCGGCGAGCGCAGCTCCCCGAGCGATTCCGCGACGATGTGGCCGGAGCGGGACTCGCGCCACATCTCGTAGGCGTACATGGCGCCGCGGTGGAAGTAGGGGTTCACCCAGCAGGCCGCGGTGATGAGGAGCGCCAGAAGCGCCAGCCGCGCCAGCGCGGCCGTCGAGCGGTCCGCCGGGCGCACCGGCCAGCGGATGCCGGCGCGGTGCAGCAGCCGCTCGGCCACCTCCGAGCCCACGAACGTCCAGGCAAAGATCGGCCCGAGCGCGAAGACCGAGTGCGTGTTGACCCAGACGACCTGCGCGAGCACCAGCCACCACCCGCGCCAGGGCCGCGGCTTTGAGCCCGTCGCGGGCGTGCTCTGCGCCTCGAGGCCGACCAGGAAGAGCGCCACCATCAGGTCGGTGATGAGTTCCGGACGCAGCACCCAGCGTCCGGTGCCCGCGGCGATCGCCAGCCCGAGGACCAGGAGCCCCCACGGGCTCCGCACGGCGAGCTTCGAGCCGCGGATGAGCACCCACCACATCACGCCCAGGAGCGCCGCCTGCGCGAGCCCCAGGAGGTAGGGCCCGGCCCCGCCCGCCCTCCAGACAAGGGCGATGGCGACCTCGTAGAGCCAGCGCACCTCGATCCACGGCGTGCCCTCGCGGGTGAACGTGAACCAGTCCGCCGCCGGCACCCGCCCGTTGGCGAGGATCCACTGCCCGGCGCGGAGCTGCCCCCAGAAGTCGCCGGCCCAGAGCTTCTGGATGCTGACGGCGAGGAACAGCAGGGCGAGGCCGACCCAGGCGGCCCAGAGCCACCAGCCGCGCGGCCGGGCCTCCCCAGCGCTGACATGTTCTCCGCGGGCCGCGGCCGGATCCTTCATGGTCCGAAGCGTACCGCTCCCCCTTTCGCTCCGCTCCGCGGCTTATCCGCCGTCGGTCCGGCTCCCTAAACTATGCCCATGAGCACCCTCGACCGCAGCCCCTCCGCCGGCGCCCCCCTTACCGCCCCCCTCACCGCCACCCCCGGCGTCCGCTCCTCCGGCGTCGACCCGCACGCGGTCACCATCTCCGGCCTGGTCCTCGAGCCCTCGTACGGCCCGACCGAGCAGGGCTACCCCGCCGTCGATTCGCTCCGGCCCCAGGCACTGAACAAAGAACTCCCCCCGCCGGGACAGTTCCCCTACACCCGCGGCCTCTTCCCGAGCGGCTACCGCTCCCGCCTCTGGACCATGCGGCAGTTCGCCGGCTTCGGCTCGGCGGACGACACCAACAGGCGCTTTAAGTACCTCCTCCAGCAGGCCAAGAGCTCGACCAAGGCCAACACCGGCCTCTCCACCGCCTTCGACCTCCCCACGCTGATGGGCCGCGACTCCGACGATGAGCTCAGTATCGGCGAGGTCGGCCGCTGCGGCGTCGCCATCAGCACCATCGAGGACATGCACCGCCTCTACGCCGACATCCCCGTCGACAAGGTCACGGTCAGCCAGACCATCAACGGCCCCGCGGCCGTCATCTGGGCCATGTACCTCGCCATGGCCCTCCAGCGGAACATCGCCTGGGACACGCTCGGCGGCACGCTCCAGAACGACATCCTCAAGGAGTTCCACTCCCAGAACGAGTTCATCTACCCGCCCGAGCCCAGCGTGAAGCTGGTGGTGGACACGATCGAGTTCCAGTCGAAGTTCGTCCCCAGGTGGCACTCAGTGTCCATCAGCGGCTACCACATCCGCGAGGCCGGCAGCACGGCGACGCAGGAACTGGCCTTCACGCTCCGCGACGGCATGGAGTACGTCGAGGCCTGCATCGAGCGCGGGCTGAACGTCGACGACTTCGCCCCGCGGCTCAGCTTCTTCTTCAACAGCCACAACGAGTTCTTCGAGGAGGTCTGCAAGCTCCGCGCTGCCCGCCGCATCTGGGCCCGCATGATGAGGGACCGCTACAGCGCCAAGAGCGAGAAGTCGTGGTACATGAAGACCCACGTCCAGACCGCCGGGTGCTCCCTCACCGAGCAGCAGCCCCTGAACAACATCGTCCGCGTCGCCTACCAGGCCATGGCCGGCGTCCTCGGCGGCTGCCAGAGCCTGCACACCGACAGCATGGACGAGACGCTGGGGCTCCCGACCGAGCAGGCCGTCCTGGTCGCCCTCCGCACCCAGCAGATCCTCG
>JAEYVB010000338.1 GCA_023429345.1 Planctomycetota bacterium | reverse complement strand
TGGAGGGGGGGAGGTAACTTCCCGTGACGGGCGAACCTGGGGGGCGGAAGGGGTTTAATAGAAGCATGCTGAACCGAGTGACTCGGATGTGGGCAGCGCGGGCGTGGGCGGGGCTCGCCACAGCGCTGGTCCTGCTGGCCCTGGCGCCCGCGGCCGCGGCCCAGGAATCGATGGTGACGGTGACGGCCAAGGCGCAGAAGGCGTCGGTCGTCCCCGGCGAGCAGTTCGCGATCGCGGTGGTATTCGACCAGCAGGACGGCTGGCACATGCACCCGCACGAGCCGGTGGTGCCGCCGGAGATGGGGGACTTCACGCCGATCCCGACCGAGGTCGAGGTGGCCGCGCCCAAGGGCGTCGAGCAGTGGGCGATCCAGTGGCCCGAGGTGCACGTGATCCGTGTCAGCTTCGGGGAGAACCCGGCGGACTACGGCGTCTACGAGGGGCGGGCGATCGCCTATATCCCGGTGAGGGCGCCGGAGAGCTGGCAGCCGGGGACGCCGCTGGTCTTTAGCCTCGTCGCAAAGTTCCAGGCCTGCGACGATTCGGTGTGCAGCTTCCCGGAGGAGATCCCGCTGAAGGTGGAGGTCCCGGTCGTCACGCTCGCTCAGCAGGCGGCGGGCGGCGGAACGGCGGCCGCCGATGCGGACTTCCTCGGGTTTGATCCGACGGTCTTTGCTTCCGCCCCGGTCGGGGGCGTCGCCGGCGCGAAGCCCAAGGCCAAGCCGGTGTGCTTCGACGCATTCGGCATCAAGTTCTGCATCAATCCCGCGGGAGTCGGCATCGTGCTGCTGCTGGTCGTTGCGGCCTTTGGCGGCTTCCTTCTGAACTTCACGCCGTGCGTGCTGCCGGTGCTGCCGCTGAAGATCATGGGGATCTCCGCGGCCGCGGGGCACCCGGCGCGGTGCCTGTACCTGGGGACGGTCGTCTCGCTCGGCGTGGTGGCGTTCTGGATGGTGATCGGCGCGGCGATCGCGTTTATCTCGGGGTTCACGGCGATCAGCAGCCTTTTCCAGACACCGTGGTTCTCGATCGGCGTGGGCGTGTTCATCCTGTTCATGGCCATCGGGATGCTGGGCGCGTTCGTCGTCCAGCTGCCCAAGGCCGCGTACATGATCAACCCGAATCACGAGACCGCGCCGGGGTCATTCCTCTTCGGCGTGATGACGGCGGTGCTCTCGACGCCGTGCACCGCGCCTTTCATGGGCTCGGCCGCGGCGTGGGCGGCGACCCAGAACCCGTTCATCACGCTGGCGACGTTCGGCGCCATCGGCGCCGGCATGGCCCTGCCGTACCTGATCCTGTCCGCGTATCCGAGGCTGGTGCGCAAGGTGCCCCGGACCGGGCCCGCCAGCGAGCTCATCAAGCAGGTGATGGGTGTCCTGCTGGTCGCGATCGCGATCTTCTTCCTCGGCACGGGCATCGACCCGCTGGTGCGGAATCCGATCGACCCGCCGATCCGCTTTTTCTGGTGGATCATCGCGGCCGTCGCGGTGGCGGGGATGCTGTGGCTGATGTACCGGACGTTCCAGATCTCGAAGAGGCCGCTGGTGCGGGTCGGGTGGTCGGTCTTCGCGTCGCTGTTCGCGGCCGTGTCGATCCTCGTCGCGGTCAGCGTGACCGATCGCGGGCCGATCGCGTGGGTCGGGTACACGCCCGACCGCCTCGCCGACAACCTGGGCAAGAACAACGTCGTCGTGCTGGACTTCACCGCCGAGTGGTGCCTGACGTGCAAGGCCCTCGAGGCCGGTGTCCTGCACCGGGACGAGATCGTCGGCCTCTTCAAGGACCCCGCGGTGATCCCCATGAAGGTGGACCTGACCGGCAACAACGTGGACGGTAAGTCCAAGCTGAAGGAACTCGGGTGGGTCGGGATCCCGCTGCTGGCGATCTACGGACCGGGCCTGTCGGAGCCGCTGAAATACGACGCCTACACCCCGGAGATGGTCAAGGAGGCGGTGGCCCGGGCCAAGGGTGTTCCACCCATCGCCAAGGCGGTACAGACCCCCCCAAGTCGTTGACATCTAGGGCTGTCAGGTCTAAGTTCATGGCTCCCCGGACCGATCTACCAAAGGTCGCCGGCTCGGGGTGAAAACGCGGGCGTAGCTCAGTGGTAGAGCGCTACCTTGCCAAGGTAGAAGTCGAGGGTTCAAGTCCCTTCGCCCGCTTTCGAGGCCGTCCTTATCAGGGCGGCCTTGTCTGTTTTTGAGGCCCATGAGTGTGCCGGTCGGCGGAGGCAAAAGGGTCGCCGGGCGGGTACCGTCCCCCGAGCACAGAGGGGGGCATCCATGAAGGCCAAGGAAGGCTGGCGGATACTGGTCCGGTCCGTGAAGGATTTCTTCCGGGACGATGCGATGACCTTGGCCGCGGCCCTGGCGTTCTACGCCGGGCTCTCGCTGGCTCCGTTGATCGTGCTGCTCTTGTGGGCGTCCAGTTTCCTGGGACCGGAGACGAGGGAAAAGGTCATCGACCAGGCCGTCTCGATGGTGGGGGCCAAGGCCGGAGAGGGCATCCGCGGGATCACCGAGGCGGCGGAGGCGAATCCCAACGCCGGGACCATCGCCGGGATTATCGGACTGGCCACCCTGGCGATGTCGGCGACCGGCGTGTTCGGGCAACTTCAGCGTTCCCTCAACTCCATCTGGGATGTGAAGGCAACCGGGGGGTTCCTGATCACCATCATCAAGCGACTGGTATCTCTGGCAATGGTCATGGCCCTCTGGTTGCTCCTGATGGCCTCCATGTTCGTAAGCGCCGCCGTCGCGGCCATGGGCAAGACCATGGAGAACGCGCTCCCGGGCGGGCACATCCTGTGGCAGGTGGTCGGTTTCGTCGCCCCGGTTCTGGTGCTGATCCCGGTCTTTGCGGCACTGTTCAAGTTTGTCCCGGATGTCCGCATCAGGTGGAAGGATGTCTGGTTCGGGGCCATCGTCACGGCCGTGCTCTTTGCGGTGGGCCAGGTCGGCTTGGGGATCTACCTCGGGCGGAGCGGGACCACCTCGGCCTACGGAGCCGCCGGGGCGTTCATGGCCCTGCTCCTCTGGGTCTACTACACCAGCCTGATCATTCTCTTCGGGGCCGAGGTCACGCAGGCGCGGGCCAAAATGCGTGGGTCACCGATCAGCCCGGACTCGGACGCCCAGTGGGTCGGCAATGAGAAACCGATCGGGGAGCCCAAGCACACCGAGCCCCGCAGGTCTGAAATGCCGCGCGGGCACCGGCCGCGGCCGGCCTGATCGGACTCAGTCCTCAGATTCCTTGGAGTTTCGCGAGCCCAGTATCTGGACGGCCAGCCCCAGGACCGAAAGCAGGACCCAGACTACCAGCCAGACGACACCCCTCTGGTCGAGAAACTGCCGGCCGGGTGCCTCAAGGGCCAGCAGGACCCAGCCGAACGCGGGCAGCCATATCGCCGCCCCCAGAAACGCCGTACAGGCGGCGGCCGAACGGCGAGGCATTAAAAGACCGAGGCAGAGCCCGCCGAATACCCCCCCAAGACCGGCGAGACCGAGTCGTGCCTGCTCCTGCCGGGGGATCTCGTTCCAAGCTGCCTGTATCTCGGCCAACTTTGCTTCGAGGAAGGTTTCGACCTGCGCCGCGATTGGGGCCGCGGCCGTTCGTAAGTCCTGAGCGGACATTGGGTTGAGCTGTCGCCCGGCCTCCTCGATGACCTCCTGATTGGGCACCGTGCCCGGGGCCGCCGCCGCGATGTTGTTGATCGGTTGGGAGTTCAGTGCCGCGCCCATGACAAGCACGCCGGCAATGCCGCCGACGGCCGCCATTCCGACACCCATCGCGAAGCGGAAGATGAGAATGCCGACAATAAGGCCGAGGACGCCGCCGGCCGCGGCCCCGATGTAGGGGGAGGGGACTTCAAAGAGCGTCTGGGGAAATGTGCTCGGGAGCAAAAAAAAGCCCAGCAGCGAGCCAAGCACCGCGCCCAAAGCCCCGAACATCGGCCGAAGCAGGCGCTGGCCGAAGAGCCAGAGCACGAGACCAACGCCAAGTCCGAGGCCCACGATGATGTGGGCGGCGGGCGGGAGCTCGGCGATGGTCTGTTGCGCGAGCATGGGGTTCATCATCGCATGATTGGGATCGGTTCGCCGGACATTCCAGAGTGAAAGCCGGGGGGCGAAGGTTCCCAGAATACCGGCAACCGGCTGAAGATTGGTCGCGTACCGGAACCGACGCTCGGGCCGAACCAGTTTTCCGCGGACGGAAGGGGTTCGGTCGGTCGGTGCGAGTTCGGCCCCCGCTTGCCGAACGACCCACCGGCGGCCCGTCGAGTTGCGAGACTCGGTGCGGCTCGGTTAGCTTGTCCCGGCTCGAACCGCCCGCGCATGGAACGCACGGGCGGAAAGGCCGCGGGAACGCGGAGTTCCCATGGGAAGAGGGCCTCGAATCGAGCCTGGTGACGTTGGAGCCGGTGAATCGGCCGCGAGCCGTAGCCCGCGCCGAGGATCGTCCAGCCGCCGCGTTTTTAGTGTGCTGTGGAGTCAGCAGGAGTCGTCATGACACGGTCGCGCCGCCCGAATCGTTCCGACCTCGCCCCCGCTTCCCCGAAGAAGCGTTCGATCTTGCGCCGCACGAGGGCGGCATCGCTCGCCGATTCGGCGGGGCGAGCCCGCCCGGAGTTCG
>JAEYVB010000303.1 GCA_023429345.1 Planctomycetota bacterium | reverse complement strand
CCCTTATCCACCGCGGCCGGCGCGACGGTGCACCCAGCGCCGGAGCACCAGTACCCGGTGAACGCCGCATCGGCGCAGAGTTCGAGCGTCTCCGGCGGCGCGGACTGGGCGTATTTCGGCGTGCATCCCAACTCGAACACGCGCCTCGCGGCGGCCGTTGCACAGGGGTCCACGTTCGACCTGGCGGCCGCCCCGCCGGGCGTCCCGTACACCATCCTCGTAGCAGGGTACGGCGCCGTAACCCTGCCCGTGAGCATGACGTGGAACCAGGTGCAGAAGATTGCGTCAGGCCCGGTCGTCTCGCTGAACGGCAGTCTCATCGGGCACCAGGCGGACACGACCACCGGCAACGCCGGCTCCCCGCTGGTGCTCGGGAGCACCGGCGAAGTGGTCGGCATCCATACCGCGGACGGCTGCGTGCAGCCCGGCGGCGCCGAAGTGAACGTCGGCACGGCGGTACAGAACGCGGGCCTTCAGGCCGCTCTGGCCGCGCCCGCGGGCATCTGCGCTACGTCGCAGGGCGCAGTCGAACCGCCGATCGTCCTGGCATCGGATGCTCAAGGAAACCTGGCCACTTTGAGCCGCCGGACGGCCACCTTCGGGGCGCTCGGGGCGACCGGCATCGCAGGCGATCTCGCGGGCTTGGCCTACGACCGCGGCCGCGCCCGCTTCTACGGCGTCCGCTTCAATCCATCCGGTCCGGATGAGCTCTTCACGCTCGATGCAGACACCGGCACGGCCACGCTTGTGGGCACGATCACGGGCGCGGCGGATATCAACGGCCTCGCCTTCGACCCGAATACGGACACCCTCTTCGGCATCGACCAGAGCACGGGCCAGTTGTACACGATCGACCTCACGACCGCGGCCGCGACGTCGGTGGGCTCCCCCGGGCGACCGAACGTCGGCGGCATCGACTTTGATCCGGTCTCGTCGACGTTGTACGGGCTGGAGGATGATCCCGCCGGGACTCGACTGATCGAGCTGGACGTGCTGTCGGGGCAGTCCGCCGTGATCGGCGTGCTGGGGCCGGGGATCACCGATTGCGACGGGCTTGCGTACTGCGTCGAGGATCGGATGCTGTACACCGTGAACCAGAGCAGCGGGCAAGCCCTGAAAGTCAATCCCGCGACCGGTGGGGCGACGCTGATCGGCGCCGCGACCAACATCGGGGGACCGACGTACGGCATGGCATCGCGTGAGGATTGCTCGCCGGCGTGCGAGCCCAGCACGCCCGGACCGTACAACTCGCAGTTCGAGACGTCCGTTTTCACCTCCCTGTACTGGTACGGCTGCACGAACCAGAAGGTCTTCATCGTCGACAACGGTCCGCACGTGCTTCTGGATGTGCTGACGGCGACCGCGCAGACGACGCCGGTCGGCTCGGTTGCGCCCACGGTCAACATCGCCGGAATGACGTGGGATGGGGTCGCTCTGCTGGGGCTCGATCTCGCGACGGGCAATCTTTTCAGGCTCAGCACAACCACGGGACAGCCGACGCTGATCGCCGGCACCGCGATCACCGGATGGCAGGGGATCGCCGCGGACCCCACCGAATGGGGCTGGCTGTACGGCATCACCCAGAACAACAACCTCTATCGCATCTCCGAGACGGGCGTGCCGACGCTGCTGGCCAGCGGAGTCGGCACGCTGATCACCGCGCTCGAGTTTGATGCGGCGGGGCAGCTCTGGGGGATCGAGTTATCGACCGGGCGGATCCTGCAGATCGACAAGGACACGGGGCAGGTCACCCATGCAGCGACCACAGCGCCGGGGTTCCAGGCCCTCGACTTCGACGACACGGGGGTCGCCTTCGGCCACAACTCCCAGATGCCGGGCGGCGGGGTGTACACGATCAATATGCAGACCGGCGTCGCGACGCTCCGTGGCTCGACCACGACGCTGGCCGTCAAGGGAATGGCCTTCGGCATGCCGCTCCTCGACCTGCACCAGGGCGGAGGGGGCGATTCGGGCGGTGCGCCGGCGCGGACGCCGTCGACCGTGTACGACGCCACCGACCTGACACTGACCGCTCCCGTGTCCGTGAACGCGATGAAGGTCATCGACGCGACACACCGCGGGCTCCCCGCGGGGCACACCGCGGTCGCCGGGATCCCGGTGCCGGGCCGGCCGCCCGCGCCCGGGAGCGGCGACGGCGGCGGGGCGGATGCCGGCTGCGGCGGCACGCTCATCGACTTCGATGACACCTACGCCGCGTGCTCCTTCGGCGTAGCGACGCGTCTGACGACGCAATACGAGGCCCTGGGGGTCATCTTCGAGGGTCCCGGCGGCCGCGACGGCGCGGCCACGCTCAATCAGTGCTCCGGATTCAACGTGACCGGCTACAGCGGCCAGAATCTCCTGGCGTTCAACGCGGCCGGGTTGCTCGCCGACGGCGGCATCCCGCAGGGCCCGGAGACGCTGCGTTTCACGAGCCCCGTCTCAAGCGTGCGCGTCATGGTCGGCTCGGGCACGAGCACGGGGACAGTGACGATGACGGCCTACCGTGGCGCGGCCGCGGTCGATTCCGAGGTCGTGGCGCTCACGGGGGCCATGGCGCCGCTCTCGGTGCTCGCATCCGGCATCGACCGGGTGGTGATCACCAGCAATGCGGCCTCGTTTGCCCTGGACGATCTCTGCTTCGTGCAGAGCTGCCCCACCCTCTACGACCTGTACTTCGGCGATACCGTCGATCCGCCGCTGGTGATGAGCGATTCGCCCAACAACTTCTGGCGTCCGCCCCAGCCGCTGCTCTCGACGCACCTTTACCACTGGCGCGTGGTGGCCAAGAACTGCTGCGGCCAGACGCACGGCCCGCGATGGCAGTTCACCACCGAGTGCTACGCCAACTGCGACGGAAGCACAACGGCCCCCGTGCTGAACGTCGCCGACTTCACGTGCTTCCTGCAGCGGTTCGCGGCCGGCGACCCCTACGCCAACTGCGACAACAGCACCACCGCCCCGATGCACAACGTGGCGGATTTCACGTGCTACCTGCAGCGCTTCGCGGAGGGCTGCCCCGGCTGAGCGGGATCGGGCGTGGCAGTGTTCCTGCCTCGGCCCCGGCCCCGGCTCAGTCCGACCAACGGATCCGGGCCAGACGCTCCATCGCTTCCTCGATACGAGGCGTCTCCACCGTCAGGGCGATGCGGAAGTAGTGACGACCGCCCTCGCCGAAGCCCAGGCCCGGCACCACGACGACATCCGCCTCCTCCAGCGAGCGGGACGCGAACTCCATGGAGTCGATCGGCCGGCCGCTGCGCTCCGGGCAGCGCGCCCAGACAAAAAAGCCGGCCTCCGGCGGCTCGACACGGCAGCCCAAGGCCCGCAGCGCGGGGATAACGGCGTCGCGGCGCTCGCGGTAGAGCCGTCGCATGGTCTCGACCGACTCGTGGTCGAAATGGTCGAGCGCGACCGCTCCCGCGTCCTGGATGGCGTTGAAGGCCCCCGAATCCACGTTGTCCTTCATCGTTGCCAGCGCCCCGACGACCTCCGGGTTGCCAACGGCGAAGGCGATGCGCCAACCCGTCATGTTGAAAGTTTTGCTCAGAGAATGGAACTCGATCCCGAGCGTCCGGTCGATGTCGGCGTTCGCCGCCTGCCACAGGCTCACCGGCTTGTGCCCGAAATACAACTCCGAGTACGCCAGGTCGGACGCCGCGATGGTCCCGTCCGGAGCGCCCGCCCCCTCGCAGAACTCGATCAATCGCTCGTACAAGTCCAGGTCGGCCGACGCGGCCGTCGGATTGCTGGGATAGTTCACCCAGACCAGCTTGGTCCGGCGGGCAATCTCGGCGGGGATGCGGTCGAACTCCGGCTTCCAGCCGGATGCCTCGGAGATTGGCATCTCCCGGTAATCGGCGCCCGTAAAGATCGCGCAGGTCTTGTACACCGGATAGGCGGGAGAGGGGGCGAGCACCACATCACCCGGATTGCAAACGGCCAACGGCAGGTGGGCGATCCCGTCCTTTGACCCGATGCAGGCGAGGATGTGCCGGGTCGGGTCCACCGTCACCCCGAAGCGTCGCTGCATGAACCTGGCCGCGGCCTCGCGGAAGGCCTTGGTC
>JAEYVB010000279.1 GCA_023429345.1 Planctomycetota bacterium | reverse complement strand
GTGTGTGAGAGGGAAGGTTCAGGTCGGCGGCGGAGATATGGGGTTGGTCGTGGAGGAGGGCGACGCGCTGGACGGTGTTGATGAGCTCGCGGATGTTCCCCGGCCAGGGGTGGCGGCGGAGGGCCTGGCGGGCATCCTCGAGGAGGCGGAAGGGGGCGGGGTGAGCAGAGGATGGGTGGGCGCGGCCGAAATCTCGGGCGAAGCGTTGGAGCATGGCCTCGGCGATGAGGATGACATCATCGCCGCGTTCGCGGAGGGGGGGGATGCGGACGGTGAGGGCGTTGAGGCGGTAGAGGAGGTCGCGGCGGAAGAGCCCCTTCTCAACGCGTTCCTCGAGCGGCTGGTTGGTGGCGGCGATGATGCGGCAGCGGGCGACCTTCTCCCGCATCCCGCCGACGCGGCGGTAGCGGCCATCCTCGACGACGGTGAGGAGCTTGGCCTGGAGGTCGAGGGGGAGGTCGCCGATCTCGTCGAGGAAGATCGTCCCTCCCTCAGCCATCTCGAAGAGACCGGCCCGGGGCGCCTTGGCGTCGGTGAAGGCGCCCTTCTCGTGGCCGAAGAGCTCGGACTCGACCAGGGTGGGCGGGAGCGCCGAGCAGTTGACGTGGACGAAGGGGGCCTCGGGCGGGCGGGGCACCTCCGACGGGCCGACGCCTCCCCCGTTTGCCGCGTGCCGTGTGCCGTTTGCCAGACCCTGCTTCCGGCCCTCGCAGCGCGCTGCGTGCTGGTGGATGTGGCGGGCGAGCAGGCCCTTGCCGGTGCCGGTCTCGCCGAGGATGAGGATGGTCGGGTTCCCGCCGCCTCCATCCGCGGCACCCCCTGCCACTCCCGCACTTCCCGCGCCGCGCTCCGAGGCCGGGGCTGGGAGGGGGGCGGTGGCGAGGCGCTCGGCGAGCCGGAGCGTCTCGCGCCAGGCGGGGCTGTCGCCGATGGGTGCGCGGGCGGCAGCGCGGGCGGCCTCCTCGCGCTGGTACAGGGTGAGCCGCTGTTTCAGGCGGCGACCCTCCAGGAGCCGCTCGACGAGCAGGGTGAGTTCCTCAAGGCTGAGCGGCTTGGCCAGATAGTCGTCCGCGCCCAGCTTCATCGCCGCCACGGCGTTCTGGATCGTCGCGAAGGCCGTCATCACCACGATCGCGCCCTCGAAGCCGTCCTCCCGCAGTCGCTTCACCAGGTCGATCCCCGTCTCGCCCGCACCGGCGATCCTCATCGCGCCCCCGGCCCCGTCCAGATTGACGTCGGTGAGGATGGCGTCAAAGTCCGCGGCCTGGATCTGCTCCCATGCATCGGCAACGGACCCGGCCTCCGCGACCTCGTGCCCGGCGCGCTTGAGCGTCTGGCGGATCGAGTACCGCAGGTTCTCTTCATCCTCTACGGTCAGAATCCTGGCCAACGTGCGCTCCTGTTGAGGCTCCTGTGGCCAATCCTGGCCACACCCGAACTGGCAGGCGGAACACAAACACCGCCCCCGCCCCGCCCCCCGGGCCTGTTTCCGGGGGTGGGAGCCTTTCATCCGGTTCGTCGGGGCCGGCGATGGAGATCCTCCCGCCGTGTTGCTCCGCGACCCGTCGTGCTACTGCAAGACCTATGCCGGTCCCATCCGCTTTTGTGGTGAAATAGGGGGCGAAGATCCGTTCCGCCAGCTCCGGGGGCACCCCCGGCCCCCGGTCGCGGACCCGGATCTCCCAGAACCCCTCCTCAATGCCCCCCCCCGGGCCGGGCTCTCCCCGGGCCGAAACGGTGACCGCCTGCCCGGGGCGGGAGGCCTGGACCGCGTTGGTTATGACCCCCACGAGGGCCTGCTCCAGGTGCCCGGCATCGAACTCGGCCTCGGCGGGTGCTGCCGCCAGATCCAGGCGGATCTCGACCCCCCGCGCTGCCGCCATGGGCCGCAGCGGCTCGACAAGGCCAGCCAGCCAGGGTGCCACCGGCGTGAGCACGGGGCGGATGGCCAGGGGGTGGGGGGCGGCGTCGGGGGCGTTCGAGGGCGCGGGGATAGGCGTGGGGGGTGTGGAGGCGGTGAGGAGTTCGGAGAGCCAGCGTTCGAAGCGATCAACGCTGGCGATGATGCGGTCCTGGCTTTCCTGGGAAGGCTCGTCGGGCGGGAGGTCAGCTTTGGTGAGTTCGGCGAGGCTGCGGATGCCGGCGAGGGGGTTGCGGAGGTTGTGGGCGATGCGTCGGACCATCTCGCCAACGGCGGCGAGGCGTTCGCGTTCGACGCGTTCATCCTGCATGGCCGAGACCATGGCGGCCATGTGGTTGACCTCAGCGCTGAGGAGCGCGAGCTCATCGCCGCCGCGGACGGGGATGCGGTGGGCGAGGTCGCCGGCGGCGATGCGTCCGGCGGCGGCGCGGAGCTGGGCGACGGGGCGGACGACCCAGCGGCGGACGAGGGCAAGGCCGAGGATCCCCGCGGCCAGAGAGATGGCAAGCGTGGCGAGCACGACGGCGAGGATGCCGGCGCGGATGTCGCGTCCGTGCAGGACCGCCTGTCGAGCATCGCCGAGGATCTTGGCTTCGGTCCGCTCGATAAGCTCGTGGAGGGTGAAGAGTTGTTCCCGGGCCGCGAGGGCTGCCGCCGGGTCTGGGCTCCCGGCCTCCATGGATTCGAACCAGCGGGCCGAGTCGGCGAGGGCCGCCCCGATGCGCTGCTCGAGGTTGAGCCGAGCGCTGATCCCCGAACGGGCGCTGAAGGTGCCGCTGTC
Organism: Planctomycetota bacterium; assembly: GCA_023429345.1. Classification (GTDB taxonomy): domain Bacteria; phylum Planctomycetota; class Phycisphaerae; order Phycisphaerales; family UBA1924; genus JAEYVB01. The sequence goes on along the minus strand of JAEYVB010000279.1, from coordinate 1,154 downwards.
GCGGAGCGTTGCGAGCCGGGCCGCGATGCGCTCGCGGCTCTCCCGGAAGTGGCGGTCAAGGTCTACGCCGGGGCCCGGTGGGGGCGCGGTCCAGGGGACGGAGGGGGGGGTGGATGGGGATGGTGGGGCGGGGATGGCGGCGGCGATGCCGGAGAGGTCGCGTTTGACACCGTTGAGGCCGCCGAGGACCACGCTGATGCTGTGCAGATAGACGGAAACCTCGCGGCGGAGGATGGAGACAGCCCAGAGCGAGGTCGCCAGGTTGAGAACCACCATGAGGCCGAGGACGGCCAGCAGCACGGCGAACTTGCGGAGAAGGGTCATCAGCGGGGCGGTTGGTAGGCCCAGTCCCAGCCGTGGGCGAGGGGCGTGGGGCGGGCTGAGGCGGCGACGGAGCCATCGATAAGGGCGAAGTTTGCGGCCCCGTTGTGGCGCAGCGCCGGGAACCAAAGGGCATCGCCTGCGTAGCCGCCGGAGGAACCGGGGAGCCCGGGCGCGGAGAAAACGGGGGTGACGCCGCGGGCCCGCGCCTCCGCGCCGTCGACATCCCAGACGAGCGGCACGCGTCCGTGCTGGAGGATGTCGGCTGAAAGGGTGGCGGGCACGAGAACGGTGGCGCCGCTCGGGAGCCGGCTTTCGGCGCGGTCGAGACGGGCGTTGAAGGTGTACGAGATGTGCTCGGGGGGGGCGATAGCGCCCTGGCTGCAGGGGGTGTTGTTCTGGAGGGTGAGAATTCCCGCGACCTCGCTGCAGCGCATGGGGTCGTTGTTGCTGCGATCGGGGAACTGGTGGCTGGAGGCGCCCTGCCAGCGCCAGAACTCGTCGAGGCCGTACTGCGACTCCTGGAAGGTCTCGGCGCGGAAGCGGCCGCGGGGGAGGTCGCGGGCGTCATCGCCGCGATCGCCGTGGAGTTGGTCATCGGCGAAGATGGCGAAGTCGAAGGCCACGCTGCGGAGCGACATCTGGCAGCGGAACCCGCGGGCCGCCCGGAGTGTGCGCCCCAGGGTGGGGAGGAGCACCGCAACCAGGAGCGCCACGATCGCTACCGTCACCATCAACTCGACGAGTGTGAAGCCGTCCCGCGACCGGGGACCGGTGGGCTGCGTCGGGTGCCCGGGTTGTTCGCCCCATACTGCCATCAACACACTCCCGGG
>JAEYVB010000260.1 GCA_023429345.1 Planctomycetota bacterium | reverse complement strand
CCCCTTCGGCGTCTACGACACCAGGGCCGCCCCCGAATCCATGGTCGGCGCAGCCCGCATCATCACCGACAAGGCCACGTTCGCCTACCTCTCCGACCTCTTCATCCTCGACTCCTGCCGCGGCCGGGGCCTCAGCAAATGGCTCGTCGAGGCCATCCTCGCCCACCCCGACCTCCAGAACCTCCGCCGCATCTGCCTGCTCACCAAAGATGCCCACTCCCTGTACGCGCGCTACGGCTTCAAACCCCTCGACGACCCTTCGATGTACATGGAGCGACGAAACCCCGACATCTACCAGGGGCGCCCCTGAGCGGCCCCGCTAGTACAGCCCCGCCCACGACGACCAGAACCCCGGGAACGTCTTCGCCACGCACGACGGGTCCTTGATCCACACGTTCGGACGCCGCAGCCCGATCAGCGCCAGCGCCATCGCCATCCGGTGGTCCCGGTAGGTCTCGAAGACCACCCGCCCCACACCCTTGGAGCAGTCGATCCCGCCCTCCGGCGGCGTCACCGTGATCGCGTCCTTGTCCCCGAGGACCGAGACATCCACCCGCACGCCCACCTTCGAGAGCTCCGACTGCAGCGCCTGGATGCGGTCGCTCTCCTTCAGCCGCAGCGTCTTCAGCCCCCGCAGCACCGACCGCCCCTTCGCGAAGCACGCCACCGCCGCCAGCGTCAACGCCGCATCCGGCATGTCGCTCATGTCCGCCATCACCGGGTCCAGCCGCGGCAGGCCGCGCACGCCGAGCATCGCCCGCCCGCCCTCGTCGCGGATCGCCATCGCCCCCATCCGCGCCAGCACGTCGATCAGCCCCGCATCCCCCTGCAGCGACGAACCGTCGAGCCCCGGCACGCGGCACACCGACCCCGGGCAGATCGCCGCAGCGCCCCAGAAGTACGCCGCGCTGCTCGCGTCCGGCTCCACCGTGTACGCGAAGCCCAGCGGCAACCCGCTGGCATCCTCCGCCGGGGACACCCGCATCACCCGAAGGTCCTCGCTCGTCCGCACCCGCGCCCCGAGCTGGTCCAGCAGCCCCAGCGTCATCCGCACGTACGAAGCGCTCGTGATCTCCCCCTCGAGCACCACCGTCAGCCCCCCGGGCAGGAACGGCGCCGCCAGCAGCAGCCCCGACACGAACTGGCTCGAGGCCGTCGTGCCCAGCTCCACCCGCGCACCCCGCGGCAACTCCCCCGGCGCGGTGACCTTCACGGGCGGGTAGCCGGGTCGGCTGAAGTACATCACTTTCGCCCCGAGGCTCTCGAGCGCCGATCCCAACTCCCCCAGCGGCCGCGCCCGCTGCTGACGGCTCCCGTCCACGATCAGGGGGATCGGCGAGAGCATCGCCGCGGCCGCCAGGAATCGCGCCGTGGTCCCCGAATCTCCCGAATCGACGAACATGCCCGCCGCCGAGCCCTCGGCCGGCCGCCACCGTCCCCCGCACCCCTCCACCCGCACCGCCCCCTCCCCGACCGTGACCGTCGCCCCCAGCAGCCGCAGCGCCGCCATCATCTTTTCGGTGTCCTCCGCGATGAGCGCGCGCCGGATGGTCGAGCCCCCCTCCGCCAGCGCCGCCAGCAGCAGCGCCCGGTTCGTCAGGCTCTTGGAGCCCGGCACCTCGATGTGCGCCGAGAACACCCCCATCCCCCCGCGCTCGCGGAGCAGGACCGGCACCGGAAGCGGGTCCGGCAACTCCTTCAGCGGCTTGAACAGAAACTCGGGGGCGGCCATGCACATCCTCGGTCGAACCCGCGGGCCACCCGACTACGCAGGGCGACCGGGCGTCCGATTCCCTACTCCGCCCCCCGGCGGAACACCGCCACCACATCCTCAATCGGGATCACGAACAGCCGGTTGTCCCCCTCAAAGTCCACGGGGACCGCGTTCTTCGGGTTGAACAGGATGCGGTCGTACTTCTTGATCGGATAATCCGTGTCCTTCTCCACCTGCGCCGAGATCGCCACCACCCGCCCCGTCAGGGTCGGGATCTCGATCTTGTCCGGGAGGTGCAGCCCCGCCTTCGTCTGCTTCTTGTCCTCATCCTTGCGGATCAGCACCCGCGGCCCGATCGGCTCCACGACCTCGATCGCCGCCGTGGGTGATTTCCGTGGCTTCTCGCTCATCCACCTATTCTAGTGCGGTCCATTCACCCTTCGTCGCTCGAGATCCCCCATGCTCGAATCACCCCTGGCCTATCTCCATTCCCTGATCCGCGACGTGCCGGACTTCCCTAAGCCCGGCATCGTCTTCAAGGACTTCACGCCCCTCCTCGCCGACGCCCGCGGACTCGCCCTCGCCGTCGAGCTTATGGCCAACCCCTACCGCGGCCAGGGGGTCGAACTCGTCCTCGGCGCCGAGTCCCGCGGCTTTATCTTCGGCACCGCCGTCGCCCAGGCACTCTCCGCGGGCTTCGTCCCCATCCGCAAGCCCGGGAAGCTCCCCCGCTCCGTCCACGGCGTCGACTACGCCCTCGAGTACGGACGCGACCGACTCGAGATCCACTCCGACGCCATCCGCCGCGGCCAGCGGATCCTGCTCGTCGACGACCTCCTCGCGACCGGCGGCACCCTCGCCGCCTGCGCCGACCTCATCAACCAGGGTGGCGCCACCGTCCTCGGAACCACGGTCCTTATCGAGATCACCGCCCTCAACGGCCGCGGCAAGCTCCAGAACCTCGGCGAGGTCCGCTCCGTCCTCAAGTGCTGAGCCGAATTCGCCGCCAAATGCCTACGGATTGTCGTTGTTTGGAGCGAGCAAAGACGACCGTTGTGTGCGTTTCGTTCCACGGCCCCCCCAAGGGAGTTATGCTGACGTCATGTTCCGGTGGTTGGCCCGAATCGTGATCTGCGTTCTTCTGGGATTCTTGATCACCCTTGCCAGCTCCATTTTTGCAACGGTTTTGCACGACCCCGCGAATGTGGAGTATCTCGTTTCGGTGCGGACCGGCTACTCTCGCCACGCCACCGCATTCCGAACGTCTACAACTCTGATCCAGCGAAACGATCCAGTTGGATCAAGCCCAGCTCGCATCCGGGCAGCCGCCAACCGCGCAGCGTACACATGGGGTGTGGCGAGCGCACCCTACGCGTACCCCGATCCACCACTCTCACGGTGGACGATCATCGAGAGCGGCTGGCCAGCGACCGCACTCTGGGGGTGGACCAGAGAGGATGTCAGCACCGCTCGCGGCGTG
>JAEYVB010000191.1 GCA_023429345.1 Planctomycetota bacterium | reverse complement strand
GCTCTACACCGTGATGCGCCGGCAGGGGCTGGTCTCGAAGCTCGGGCTGCCCCCGCGCTTCGACCTCACGCTCTCGTCGCGGAACGCCCCGACGCCGACTGTCGTCGCGGCGAGCGTCCCCGCGTGGCGGCCGATCTCCGGATTCGACTACTGGGAGGGCCCGTACCCGGACCGGAACCTGGGCCGGTGCCGCTGGGCGCACGGCCCCGTGGCGAAGTTTGAGCTCGAAACGAACCAGGCGGGACCGGCGCGGATCCTTATCGCCTGCCGCAACAATGAGCGTGGGCAACGCGTGCGGCTCTGCTGCGGCGGCAAACTCTCGGCGGAGGCGGAGGTGCCCGTCAACGGCGGAGCGAGGCAGGACCGTGTCCTGGCGTTCCGCGTCGACCTCGCCGCCGGGCGAAACGAGATCGAGCTGCACTTCTGGCGCTGGCACGCGGGGCCGCGGCCGATGGCGATGCTGATCACCGGCATCTCCTTCATCCCGGAGCAGGGCCCCCGGGCCGGGCGTCCGGTGCAGCTGGATGCGTCGATCGAGCTCAAGCCCGAACCCGCGCCGCTGCCGGTCCGGAACGCCTGAAGCGGCGCCCGGAGCACCTCCAGGGTTGGGGCTCGTTCGGCCCCTCCCCGGCGCGGGGTCTACCATCGGCGGCATGAAGACCTTGCGCTCCCGCCTCGTCGTGGCCGCCGCGCTCCTCGCCTTCGCAGCGCTGCCGGTGCTGGCCCAGGAAGCGGCCCCCGCAGCGCCGCCCAAGGGTGTGTGGTCGCTCTTCCGGCAGTCGTTCGATTTCTTCACGGTGCTGCTGCTGGTCGGCTCGGTGACCGCCGGGGCGTACATCTTCCGCGCCATCGTCGAGGTGCGTCCGGGGTCGATCCTCCCTCCGGGCAAGGTCCGCACGATGCAGGAGATGATCGCGGGCGGTCGCACGCGCGAGCTCCGGAACTTTGTCGAGGAGGACGAAACGTTCCCCTCGCGGGTGCTGCGGGCTGCGTTCGAGCAGGGCGGCGACCGCGAGTCGATGCGCGAGGCGGCGGAACTGGCGGCCAGCGAGCAGGTGGCCGGCTGGTTCCGCCGGATCGAGCCACTCAACATCATCGGCAACCTCGGGCCGCTCGTGGGCCTGGCCGGGACCGTGTGGGGGATGATCCTCGCGTTCACGACCCTGGGCGAGGCCGGGGGGCAGGCCAACCCCGCGACGCTGTCGCTCGGTATCTCCAAGGCGCTCTTCCACACGCTCCTGGGCCTGTGCCTGGCGATCCCCTGCCTGCTCGTGTTCGGCTTCTACCGCTCGCTGATCGACCGCCACTGCACGCGGGCGATGGTGGTCTCCGCCGAGATGGTCGAGCACCTGCCCGTCGGCGAGGAAACCGGCCCCCGCCGCGGCAAGAAGCCGTCGCACGCCTGAAGCCGCACTGATGCGCAGGCGCACCTTCCATCTCCCCGAGGCCACCGGCAAGATCAACGTCACGCCGCTGATCGACGTCGTCATGTGCCTCATCGTCTTCTTCCTCATCGTCGGGAAGCTCGCCCACGACCAGCGCGTCCGCATCGACCTGCCGACCTCCCGCACGGGGCTCGACGAAAAGTCCCCCGATGTGCTGATCGTCAACGTCGTACCGGCCGCGGCCGGCGCCTCGCGGGTCATCATCGACGCCGCCGAGATCCCGCCGGCGGAGCTGGAGACCGCCATCCGGTCTCGCCTCACGGCCCGCCCGGACTCGGTGGTGGAGCTGCGCGGGTCGCGGGACCTCGGGTACGGGGCGGTGGCGGCCGTGGTCCGCGCCTGCAAGAACGCGGGCGTGCAGTCGGTCCGGCTCGCGACGCAGCGCGCGGGCGGGGGGGGCTCCTAGATGGCCCGCCCCTTCCGCCGCCGCAACGCCATGGCCGTGTGGGACCTGCACTTCGGCCCCAACATGACGCCGATGGTGGACGTCGTGATGGTGATCCTCATTTTCTACATGGCGAGCACGAGCTTCATCGGCTCGGAGTGGTTCCTGCGGACGGCGATCCCCAAGCAAAGCGCGCCCGTCGAGCGCCCGCGCGAGCAGCGCGAGGCGGGCGACCCCTTCACCCTCCCGCCCGCGCAGTTCGAGCTGAGCCTCCGCCGCGGCGAGGATGGCCGCACGATCGCGACCGGCCCGGGCTTCGGCGTGCTGGCCCTGGCGGAGCTTGACGCGAAACTAGCGGCGCTCGCCCGCGGCACCGGCGCTGAGGACCTCGCCCTGGTGATCCGCGCCGATGCGGATGTGCCCTACGGCGATGTCGTCCGCGTTCATGACGCCGCGACGGCCGCGGGCATCGCCAAGGTCGGACTGATGGACACGGCGCCGTGACCCCGGGTAACCCCACCGAGCCGGTCCGCATCTGGGGGATACCGGCGAGTGAATCGCCGGTCGTCGGGGTCATCGCCCGGTACCCATCGGTCGCCGGCAAACGATGGACCTGCGTGCTCAAGTGGAACACAGCGACCGATGACGTCGAGGTCGGCGCCTGGACCACGCTGCGCCTTAAGCAGAACGTGTGCGCCCTCTCTCCCGATGGGGAGTATCTCTTCTACACCGCGGCCGGGCCGCTGAAGGGGCCATTCTCCCGGATGTTCGGCGGCGGTATCGCCATCTCACGGCTGCCGTGGCTCTCGGCGCTCACGGATATACGCCCGGCTTCCGTGGTGGGCGGCGGGCCGAGCAAACACGCGCTCGCTGATGCGGAACAGGAACGCCTCTGGCTGATCTTCGCGGAGACGCCGTGGTATAGCCGCCCCGAGGATTGGCCACGGCCGTTCGGGCCGAAGTGGAGCCCTGAAGAGATCCGCAACTACCCGCCGGAGCGGGTGCCGCGGCAGAGCGCAAACCGCCGGGTACGGCGCATCGCGACGGCGAACCTGCCCGGCAGGAATCTGCGTCTGGTAGTAATCGTGGATCGCGTACGAGCGTCGGCCGACCAGCAGGATGAGCCCCGCTTTTTCCTCGAATGCCGCGATGGTTCGGGCAACCTCGCCGAACTCCCGGGGTTGCGGTGGGCGCACCCCACGCCCGACGGACAGATCGCCGCCGCGACGCTGGACGGGCGGCTGCAACGGCTCGTACCGACATCGCCCGGAGATCCCGCCTCCGGCGTGCGCGCGAGATTCGAGCGCGATCTGACAGGGCTGCGGCCAACACCCGCCCCCTCGCCCGCCCGGGCCCGGGCGCCCCTCAACAGCAGGCGACGGAAAGCACCGTGAACGCCGAGCCCATCCGCATCGCGATCAAGGCCATCCCCGGCGCCAAGCGGGACGAGATCGTCGGTCCCCTCGGGGACAGGCTCAAAGTGCGGGTCTCAGCGCCGCCGGAGGGGGGCAAGGCCAACGCGGCGATCTGCGCCCTCGTGGCCGCGGCCCTGGGCGTGCGAGAGCGCGATGTCCGAATAGTCGCGGGGCACTCCCGCGCAGAGAAGCTGCTCGAGGTGACCGGGGTAGACCCCGCGCGGGTCACGGCGCTCCTGCGCGGAGGGCCGGCTTCCCCATGAGCCGCCGGGCGCCGGCCACCACCCGGTCCCAGTCGAAGGCGGGGCCTGGGTCGATCTTGTTCTTCTGGATGTGATAGTGGCCGATCAGGCCCCGGTACTCCCCGAGCGCAGCCTCGTCAAGCGTGCGGGTGACCAGCACCCCGTCCGCACCGCGCGGGTAGTCGCACTCGATCCGCGGGAGGACGGTACAGAGCGTCGCGGTGAGCCGGATGAGCGAGTCGTACTGCTCGGGCGTCAGGTCGTACTGCATGAGCGACCGGCCCTGGAGCTCCCCGACCACCGGCTCATCACGCGCCGGCCGCCCGACGAAACCGGCCGTGCGCACGCCGCCGTCGCCCAGGTGCGTGGGCAGCGTGATGCGCGTCCGCCCGTCATCGCCCCGCGTGTACCACTTCTCGAGCGGCGAGGGCTCGCCGGTCGGGTACGCGCCCATGTTGGCGATCTCGATGCCCACCGACCGGTGGTTGCTGGTCGTCGCGTGCCACGCCCGCTCCTTCACATCCAGCGTCTGGTAGATGGTTCCGTCGATGTCCAGCATGAAGTGGACGCTGAGCCCGCGCTGATCGTGCAGCACGCGGAAGCACGTCCGGCTGGTACCGCAGACGTCGTAGTGGATCACGAACTGGTCCACGACCTTCCGCAGAGTCTCGAGGTCCCACCCACCGCCGCGGACGCGTTCGACCTCCGCCTCGGTGAGGCCCTGCCGGCGGGCGTCGTAGCGGTTCGGCGAATCCAGCGCCGTCCTGCTCGCCTCCCAGGGGGCCTCGGCCGGCTTCACGAAGCGGCGCTCCACGCGGTAGGCGTCGTAGCCGCCCGGGTCGGTCCAGAGCACGACCGGCGCGCCCGTGTGGTAGAGCTGGCCCGCGATCATGATCTCATCGCCGCGCC
>JAEYVB010000159.1 GCA_023429345.1 Planctomycetota bacterium | reverse complement strand
CCGCCGCATCGGGTGCGCTGCGCTTTGCACGGGGGGCGCGGGGCTTTGCACGCGGGGCGGTGCGCTTTGGATGCCGGGGGCTGCGCTTTGGATGCGGGGCGCTGCGTTTTGCATGCGGTCCGGAGCGCTCTGCATGCAATGCGCGGCAGACTGCATGCAAAGCGCCGCCCGCTGCGTGCAAAGCGCTGCTGACTGCACGCAAAGCGCGGCTCTCTGCGTGCAAAGCGCAGCGCAGTGCATGCAGTGCGCGGCATTTTGCATGCAAAGCGCGGCTCTTTGCATGCAAAGCGCGGCGCTTTCGTGGCCTCCGGCGGGGCAAACCCTCGTTTTTGGGGCCGAAACGAGGGGTTTCGGGGCGCGGGGGGTGATAACCGCCGCGGGAGGGGCCCGAGGGTTGACGCGCGGGGGTGATCCGGTACGCTGGGCCCGCGGGCCCCGTGGCCGGGCTGTCCCTCCTGCCCCTGTCTGTTCCCCTGTTCGGGGAAGGTGGGGGAGGAGCCGGACGGCGATCGGGCGGCGGGGCCCTCCGCGGCCGCTCGGCCCATCCAACCCGGCCCTTTCTTTCGGAGGAGGAACCATGATCCGCCCCCCCCACCATCGCCATGGATGTCTCATCCTCGCCCTCGGCCTCGGCACGCTGGGCCTCTCCCCGCTGCCCTTGTGCACCGGGCTCTCGACGCTGGCCGAGGCGCGGGGGCAGACGCTCTCGACCGCGTTCACCTACCAGGGGGAGCTGAAAGAGGGCGGGCAGCCGCTCACGGGATCGGCGGCGATGACCTTCCGCCTCTTCGCCGCGGCCGGCGGGGGCGCGAGCCTCGGCGAGGTCTCCCTGCCGATGGTGCCGGTGGTCGAGGGCCGCTTCACAGTGCAGCTGGATTTCGGCGGGGCGGGGTTCGCCGGCGATGAGCGCTGGCTGGAGGTCACGGTGAACGGGACAACGCTCGCGCCCCGGCAGCGGGTGTCGGCAGCCCCGTACGCGCTCTTTGCCCTCTCGGGGAACGTGGGCCCGCAGGGGCCCGCGGGGCCGGCCGGTCCGCAGGGGCCTGTGGGGCCCGTGGGGCCGCAGGGGCCGGTGGGCGCGACGGGCCCGCAGGGCGAGCAGGGCCCCCAGGGGATCCAGGGCGAACCCGGTCCGCAGGGTATTCAGGGGATTCAGGGGATCCAGGGAGAGCCGGGGCCGCAGGGCATCCAGGGTGTGCCGGGGCCGGCGGGGGCCTCGCCGTTCTTCCTCGACGGGACGACGGCCCGCTACAACCAGGGGCCGGTGACGATCGGCGGCGGGCTCAGCATCTATTCCGCCCGCCTGACCGGCGTCGGCGGCAGCAGCAACTTCGGCGTGCTGGGGATCGGCGGCAACCTCGCCGGGGTCAAGGGCAGCCACACCGACATGACCGGCGTCCACGGCGAGGCCTCCTCCGGCATCGGCGTGCACGGCGAGACCAACGCCGGCCGCGGCGTCTGGGGCGAGGCGCGGTCCACCACGGGGGAGACCTACGGTGTCTACGGCCAGAGCGCCTCGCCGGACGGGTACGGCGTCTTCGGGATCGGGCCCGAGACCGGCGTGCGCGGCGAGGCCAGCGGCACCGGGCCGAGCTGGAACTACGGCGTCTACGGCAGCACCCCGACCACGCAGGGGCACGGGGTGTACGGGATCGCGACCTCGACCACCGGCACCGCCAAGGGCGTGTTCGGCATCACGCACGCGGCCGATGGCTTCGGCGTGCACGGTCTGGCGCTGGCGACGACCGGCAACAGCTCCGGCGTCGAGGGGCAATCCAACTCATCCGACGGCATCGGGGTCCTCGGCACAGCGACCTCGACCACCGGCGCCACCATGGGCGTGCTCGGCATCAGCTCCTCGCCGGACGGCATCGGCATCTGGGGCACCGCCAACACCCTCAGCGGGGCGAACGTCGGCGTGCAGGGCCGGACGCGGTCGTCCTCCGGCAGGGGCGTCTACGGCTACGCGACCGCGACCAGCGGCGTGAACTACGGCGTGTACGGCGAGGTCGCCTCGCCCGCGGGCTGGGCCGGGTACTTCGACGGCCGCGGGCACTTCTCCGGGGCGGTGGGGATCGGCACCACCGCGCCCGAGGGCGACCTGCACGTGCGCGGGTCATCCACGCTGGGGAAGGTGGTCGTCACGCCCGACGTTTCCGACGCCAGCAGCCAGGTCCTGCTCACCGAGAACACCACGGCGACCCTCGGCGCCATCCTCCGCTACAACGGCACGACAAACGACTTCGAGATCCGCGGCCTGAACTTCGAGGGCGAGACGGCGCCGCATTTGACCATCCACCGCTCGGGCGGCAACGTGGGGATCGGCACCGATGCGCCGGGGTCCTTCCTGCTGGCCGTCAACGGCTCGGCGGCCAAGGTAGGCGGCGGGAGCTGGTCGAGCTTCTCCGACGCCCGGCTCAAGCACGGCATCCGCCGGCTCTCGCCCGGGACGCTGGAGCGGCTGCTCTCGATCCGCGGGTACACCTTCGAGTACACGCCCGAGGCGATCCGCGGCCGGCTCGCGCTCCCCGGGCGTCAGACCGGGCTGATCGCCCAGGAAGTGCGGGAGGTCTTCCCGGAGTGGGTGGAGGCCGACAAGGACGGCTACCTCTACATCACCGAGCGGGGCACCACCGCGCTCTTCGTCGAGGCCCTGCGCGAGCTGCGGGAGGAGAAGAACAGGGAGATCGCGGCGCTGAAGTCCGAGCTCGCCGCCGCCCGCCACCAGCACCAGGGCGACATCGCCCGCCTGCGCTGCGAACTCGACGACCTGAAGAAGGCCCTGCGCGGGCGGGGGATGCTGGAGTAGCGCCGCCGCCCCCGGTCAGCCCGCGTGCTCCTTCACCCATCGCACGTAGCTGTCCATCCACGCCTGGAGGAACTCGCGGCTGGCCGGGCCGATGCCGTCGCCTTCGAACATGCCGTCGCGGACCTGGAGGTAGCACTCGGGCTGGCCGAGGGCGGGGGCGTCGAGGTAGGCCAGCACGGTGCGGAGGTGGCCCTGGGCGATCGCGGTGCCGATCTGCCCGACGCTGACGCCAAGGATCCCCGCCGGCTTGCCGGCCCAGACGCTCTGGCCGTAGGGCCGGGAGCCGTGGTCGATGGCGTTCTTCAGGACCCCGGGGATGGAGCGGTTGTACTCCGGCGTGACAAAGAGCAGCCCCCCGGCGGCCCGGACCTGGTCCCGCAGCCGCTTCACCGGCGGGGCGGGGGAGTCGTCATCGTCCTGGTTGTAGAGCGGCAGGTCGTCGATCCGGACATCCTCGAAGGAGAAGTCCTTGGG
>JAEYVB010000093.1 GCA_023429345.1 Planctomycetota bacterium | reverse complement strand
CCGGTAGCCTCGTGATACGAGCGCAGCGCGTCGATCATCGGCATGTGCGGCCAGAGGTCGGGCACCTTCAGCGTGCCCCCGCTCCCCCGCTGCATGTTCTCCGGCCCCCCCTGCCGGGTCTCTTCCGGCCCGAAGTACCCATCCTTGCGCTGCGTCCGCAAAACGCCCTCGATCCATTCCTGGCTCAGGCCGATCAGCGCCTCATCCCCCAGCGTGTGCCCCAGACCGATCAGTCCTTTGAGCCAATAGGGGAGTTCCTCCCACCCGTTCACGCCCTCCCCGGTCGGGCTCGTCCACGCCGACCCTTCCGGCCGCACCCAGTGGCTCACCTCCGGCAGATGCCCCGTCATCCCGTCGCGCATCAGCTCCAGCTGCGTCCGGACCCAGCCGCCCGGCTCGATGGCGCCCGGCGGGAGCTTGATCAGCGGGCTCGGCGCCAGGGGCGCCCGGTTCGAGATGTAGTGGGGGTTGGCCGACACCGTCGGCGGTCGATCGACGAGCGTGACCTCATCCCCCGGTCCGGCCCACGCCGCGGCGGCGCCCAGAAGTGCAAAAGACGCGGCCAATACACGCATGGCGGAACTCCTGGGCTTGGACACGCCAGCATAAAGCGGATCAGTCGCTCTCGCATCCACTCAGGCCCCCACCCCGGAAAGGCATTCGCAGGCGACGGTTAGAATCCCCCGCGACCCGACTCCCCTCCACGAGTCACCCGAAACGGCCACAAGGAGTGCCGACTTGTTCTCCAACACCGCCGAATACGCGCTCCGCGCGGTCGCCTACCTCGCGGCCGCGGCCGACAAACCGGCGAGTTCGCAGACGATCGCGAAGCACACCAAAGTGCCCCCGGGCTATCTCTCCAAGATCCTCAACGACCTGGCGACGGTGGGGATCGTCAACTCGAAACGTGGCCCCCGAGGCGGTTTCACCCTCGCAAAGCCGCCCGAGTCGCTGTCCGTGCTGGACGTCATTAACGCGGTGGACCCCTTCCAACGGATCGTCACCTGCCCGTTGGGAATCCCATCCCACGGCACGCACCTCTGCAAGCTGCACCGCCGGCTCGACGACGCTATCGCCCTCGTCCAGCAGGCTTTGGGCGCCTCCACGATCGCGGAGATGATCGATCGGACCCATGAAGAGAGCTTCCCGCTCGATGACCGTCCGCCGGTCACCCCGACGGTGAACCGGCGCCCGGTGTGATCGCCCGGTTATTTCGTTAGGTAAATGATAGCAGTAACCCCGCCCCGAAGCTTCCAAAGGCGGTTGTCAGCCCGTGGAAGCGCCGATATGGTCGATATGTACCTCCGGATATTGATCATCCGGGGCCGGAGATCGACCCATGGCAAACAGCAACTCCAACCGGTTCAACCCCCAAGACGAAGTCTGGCAGCGCCCCGAGGGCAACGGCACCCGTGAGACCCTCAAGGCCATCCTCGTCGCCTGCGTCATGGCCGCCCCGATCGCCCTCGGCGGGGCTCAGATCATCCGGTCCGATATCGCCGAGCGTGCCCGGCTCGCCCAGGCCGAGGCCGAACTCCAGCTCGCTCACGAGCGCCTGGTCGAGGGCCCCTCGGGCGCGATGCTCCCCGTCGAGGCGACCGCCCACGGCCGCGACCTCTTCCTGGTCACCTGCGCCGCCTGCCACGCCGCCGACGGCACGGGCGTCGCCGGGCTCGGCAAAGACCTCACCCAGAGCGACTTTGTCGCCTCCCTCGACGATGCGGGCCTCCACGCCTTCCTGGTCTCCGGCCGCCCGGGCGCCAAGCCCCTGCCCATGCCTCCCAAGGGCGGCAACCCGGACCTGACCGACAACGACCTCGCCGATGTCGTCGCCTTTCTCCGCGGCATGCAGGACAAGCGCCGCATGCCCGCCCTCCCCGAGCCCGCAGCCGTCGCCGTCGCCGAACCCACCGAGGACGACAAGGCCAAGGCCCTGGCCGCGGCCGGCGGCGATGAGGAACTCGCCGAGTACATCGCCTTCGGCTCCAAGATCTACGCGACCTCCTGCGTGGCCTGCCACGGCAAGGACGCCCGCGGCCTGGCCGGCAACGGCAAGGACCTGGTCGACAGCGCCTTCTGCAAGAGCCAGAGCGACGACGACCTGCTGGCGTTCCTGAAGAAGGGCCGCGACCCCAGCGACCCGGCCAACACCACCGGTGTGGGCATGCCCCCCAAGGGAGGCAACCCCGCGCTTTCAGACGACGACCTCCTCGACGTTATAGCGTACCTGCGGTCCTTGCAGACCGCCGCGAAGTGACCACCGCACACCCCGCCGCCGCTCACCGCGTTGTTCGCGTCGGGGCGGCGAGCATTCCCAGGGGATTTCTCATGCGACCCGAATCACGCACGTCCGTCCTCACCCGCACCCTCGCGACCGCGCTCGCGGCCGGAGTTCTCCTGGGCGCGCTGGCGCCGGATGCCTCCGGGCAAGAAAGCCGCCGCAGACGCCGCTCCCAGGAGGAGGCCAAGCCCTTCGAGCTCACCCAGACCCAGGTCGCGGATCTGACCAGGATCGCCAACGACCGGAAGCTCAACGTCGACGACATCATCGCCGCGGCCAAGACCTACACGCCCAGCGGCCGCCACGACGAGTACCTCCTCTTCTCCTCCGGCGGGCAGAGCGGGCAGGTATTCGTCTTCGGCGTCCCGTCGATGCGGCTGCTGCGCTCGATCTCGGTCTTCACCCCCGAGCCCTGGCAGGGCTACGGCTTCTCGGGCGAGAAGGACCACGTCCGCGAGATGCTCAAAATGGAGGGCCGCCCCGTCGAGTGGGGTGACACGCACCACCCCGCCCTCTCGGAGACCAAGGGCGACTACGACGGCCAGTTCCTCTTCATCGGCGACAAGGCCAACGCCCGCATGGCCGTGATCGATCTCCGGGATTTCGAGAC
>JAEYVB010000085.1 GCA_023429345.1 Planctomycetota bacterium | reverse complement strand
TCCGGCCGCCGCGGCCGGTCCATTCGAGGATCTCGAAATCGAACTTGGCTCCCTTGTGGATGAGGGTTCGGGTGATCCGGGCCGGTTCTGGCATGCCGGGAGCGTAGGGGAACCGGGTGACCCGTGGGCCGCGGCCGGATCCCTCAAGGGCGTGGATAACTGGCCGGGGGAGGGCACCGCCCCTTGTGTCGGGGGCGAATTGTGATACGATCAGTTATGCCCCCCAAACCTGCCACGGACCGGCGGCCTTGGCTCGACGAGGCCGACAGCCCCATTGCGCACGACTCGACTTCCGCTCATTCTTCGCTCGATGGACCCTCTCCGGCCGATCCGGGCAGCGACGCCCGGGGCTCCCGGGCGGACATTCTGGCCGCGACCGCCGAAGCGACGACCTACACCGAGTTCTACAGCCCGATCCCGGAGGGGTACCGCAAGGGTTACCACAAGTATGTGATCGTGCTGGGCACGGTGATGTCGGGGCTGGGCAAGGGCATTTTCGCGTCGAGCGTCGCCAAGATGCTCAAGGACAAGGGACTGACGGTCGCCCCCATCAAGATGGAGGGCTACCTGAACATCGACTCGGGCACGCTGAACCCGTACCGCCACGGCGAGGTCTTCGTCCTCGATGACGGGACCGAGTGCGACATGGATCTGGGGACCTACGAGCGCATGCTCGACCAGGACCTGACGCGGCGGAACTTCACGACCGCCGGCCAGATTTTCCGCGATGTGCTCGACCGCGAGCGCGAGGGGCGGTACCTGGGGCGCGACGTCCAGTGGATCCCGCACGTCACGGGCGAGGTGAAGCGCAAGCTCCGGGAACTGGCGGTCCACGGCGACGGCAAGCGTCCGGCGGATGTGGTGGTGGTCGAGGTCGGCGGGACGGTGGGCGACTACGAGAACTCGTTCTACATCGAGGCCATGCGCGAGCTGGCTTTCGAGGAGGGCCCGGGCTCGTGCTGCTTCGTCGCTCTCACGTACGTCATCGAGCCGAAAACGCTCGGCGAGCAGAAGAGCAAGGGCGCGCAGCTCGGCATCAAGCGGCTGATGGAGGCCGGCATCCAGCCGCACATCATCGCCTGCCGCGCCAGCCGCGCCGTGAACGAAACGGTGATGCAGAAGATCGCGATGTTCAGCAACGTGCCGCTGCGCCGCGTCTTCAGCATGCACGACCGGGAGAGCATCTACACCATTCCCGAGGAGATGCGCCAGGAGGGGCTGGACCGCGAGGTCATGAGCCTGATCGGCATCCACGACCGGGTGAACCTGGGCCACGAGGACCGCGCCCGCGAGAAGTGGACCGGCTTTGTCCGCAATCTCACCACGCCCAAACGCCGGCAGCTCACCGTCGGTCTCACGGGCAAGTACGCGGCCCTCCGGGACGCCTACGCCAGCATCGACAAGGCCCTCGAGCACTGCTCGACCCACCTCAGCACGGATGTCGAGATCCGCTGGATCGATACCACGGACATCAACGACGGCAACGTCGCCCAGCGTCTCCGCGCCGGGGCCGAGGGCGGCGTCGACGCCGTGATCGTCCCGGGAGGGTTCGGCCGGCGGGGCGTGGAGGGCAAGATCGCCTGCGTCCGCCACTGCCGCGAGAATCACGTGCCCTACCTGGGCATCTGCCTGGGGTTCCAGGTCGCGGTGATCGAGTTTGCGCGGAACGTCTGCAACCTCGGCCTGGCCAGCAGCACCGAGTTCGATATCCCCGAATCCAAGACGCCGCACGCGGTCATCAGCGAACTGCCCGAGCAGAAGCGCATCGAGGGCCTCGGCGGCACGATGCGGCTGGGTGCGCAGGATGTGGTGCTGGCCCCCGGCTCGCTGGCGCAGTTCCTGTACGGCGGCCGCTCGATGATCCGGGAGCGTTTCCGCCACCGCTACGAGGTCGATCCCTCCTTTATCCCGCAGCTGGAGTCGTCGGGCCTCGTCTTCTCCGGCCGCCATCCTCGTCAGCCCATCATGCAGGTGCTGGAACTCCCGCAGCCGGGCACGGAGGGGGCCAAGGTCACGCACCCGTTCTTCATCGGCGGCCAGTTCCACCCCGAACTCACCGGTCGCCCGCTGCGCCCGCAGCCCCTGTTCATGGGCCTGATGGCGGCAGCCCTTCAGCAGAAGTTCGGCGCGGGCGTGACGGACGACCCGGCCGTAAGCCGCTGGCTGCGGACGCCCGCCCCGGTCCGGCAACCGGTCTGATTGCGCCCTCATTCGAGCCGCGGGAAATCTTGCCGCCGAGCCGGTGAACCCCGGCAAGTTCCTCTTTCGCCCCGTCGGCACCGCGGTACGCTTGCTCCATGCGAGCGATGCGTACTCCGCTCTCCTCCCGTGTTCACCGAAGGCTCTGCCTGGCCTGCGGGTACGACGGTCCCGCCCTGCAGGGCCACCGGGCCGACACCACGTACGCCTGCCCGAACTGCGGCGAGGACCTCTACGCCCGTCCCGCGCGCAGCTATGCGGAGATGGAGGGGTTCGACGAGGAGTTCGAGCCCGCCCAGACGCAGGCCCGGGGCAGCCCGGAGCCCCCGGGGTTGTGGGGACGGATCGTCAACTGGCTGCGGCGATCGTTCCCCGCACGCCGCTGACCAGCCGCACCGAGGGCACCGGCTGGGGCAGGGGCGTCCGCCAGCCCTGCTCGGCCACCGTGGGCAGATCGCGGACGAACCGCTCGTACCCGGGGGCGAGCGTCGGGCTTGCCGGCGCCCGGCTGGGGTGCCACAGGTGGTACGCGAAAATGTCCTTGACCGCGAAGGAGGTCCGGGGCGGGGGCCGCAGCGCGTGCAGCCGGCGCGACAGGTCGTCGTCGTCGAAGCCATACGAGACATAGTGCTCGTCGTAGCCGTTGACCGCCCGCAGGCATCGGACGCTGGCCGCGTGGTGCCCCCCGAGCACTTTGGGCTTATGGGGCTTGTTGAGCCCGGCCCAGGCCGGCAGCACACGGCGGAGGAGCAACTGCCGCCGATAGCGGCGGTGCCGATCGGAAAGCTCCTGCCCGTCGGGGGGACCCACCAAGGCTTCGAAGCACCCGTGCTCGGCGGCGTGGATCACCCCTTCGGGCGTGACCGCCTCCGTCACCTGCTGGCTCAGGTTCACGCGGTACGGGATCACCAGTTCGTACCCCAGGTGGGCAAGTTCGGCGTGACGGGAGACGGCGTCGGGCGCGAGCAGGGTGTCGCCGTCGACCACGACCACGGTGTCCCGGTCCCGCAGCCGGCCCGCGGCCTCGAGGGTCCGGAGACCGTTGTTCCGTACCTGGTTCAGCATCGCCCGCCCTTGGTGCGGGCGGACCACGTGCATCAGCGTGGGCGCGGGGCGGCCGTGCAGGGTCGCCACGACCGTCGGCCACACCTGGTCGATGACATCGCCGATCTCGGGGGCATCGGTATCGCACGTGATGACCACCGTCGCCGGCAACAGGCGCTGGAGAGCGATCGAGGCGAGGCACGAGGCCAGGTGCCGGGTCGTATGGGTCGGGATGACCACGTGGACCGCCGGACCAGCCTGGGGGGCAGCAGGAACCATGGCCGGAAAGCGTAGGTGGTCGGGTGGAGTGGCCGTTCCGTCTGTATCGACTATACCGGCCGGGGGGCTTGCGTAAGCCATCGACACACCCATTCGGACTCGTGCGCCCAAGGCCGGATCGTTCCTGATCGATCTAAGAGGATCACAGGGGATTCGTTGTGGGCGCACTCTTCTCGGCTACCCGGAATCGGTACACGGCTTCCAAGCCCCCCCCGCCCCCACCGCGACCCGTCTCCTTCTTCGACGAGGACCCGGACCCGACCCCGGCGTCGCAAAGACCAACCCTGGCCGGTATCCGCTTCGATGCCGAGCTCGACCTTTCCGAGCTTGACGACCGCGACCGCCCCGGCCCGACCTGGTCCGGCCGCGGCCGGGAACTCGGTCGGTCCCACATCGTGATCCGGACCCGCCGGATGTGTTATCAGAACCGCCGGGTGCTGGTCGCCGTCCACCTCATCGACGACGAACCCGTGCCGCTCCTGGGCCGCGTGACCGACTGCGAATACGACGGCGACGGGCTGTACCGGGTGGAGCTCGAACTGATGCGGGTGCCGGACCGTCCTGAAATCTCGGCATGGATTGTGGCCCGCACCCGCCCCGCGACTTGACCCGGGGGGCCGGGTGGGCGAGCCTTTGCCCGCCATGGTCGTTCTGAGCACGCTTGCCGATGTCGAGAGGGAAGCCCGCCGTCGGGGGCTGGATTCCGGACTATCCGGTGTGCTTATCCCTACGATGGGCGCTCTGCACCGCGGCCATCAGGCTTTGATCGAGAGCGGCGTACTGGCCGCAGACGAACGCGGTCTGCCGGGCGGTTGCACCGTGACGATCTTCGTGAACCCCACGCAGTTCAACGATCCCAAGGACTTTGAGCGTTACCCGCGGACGCTGGAGGCCGATCTTGAGATCTGCCGAAGGGCCGGCGCGGCAGCGGTCTTTGCTCCTACGTATCCGACGGTGTACCCGCCCGGCGCAACGATCCCGGTGCCGCCGCTGCCGCCCGTCGCGACCGAGCCCCGACTCGAGGACGCGTTCAGGCCGGGCCATTTTGCGGGCGTCTGCCAGGTGGTGCTCAGACTATTCTCGATCCTTCGGCCGCGGGTGGCGGTATTCGGGGAGAAGGACTGGCAGCAGTTGCGGGTCATCTCGGCGGTGGTAGATGGTGAGAACCTCCCTATCGAGATCATCGGGCACCCCACTCTTCGCGAGCCGGACGGCCTCGCCCTCAGCAGCCGGAACCGCTTTCTTTCCAGCGAGGAGCGACGCCTCGCCGCGGCCATCCCCGAGGCCCTCTGCCGGGCCTGCTCCGCGGATGACCCTGGAGCCGCCGAGGCGATCATGGGCGAAGTGCTCGGCGAGGCCGGTCTCGTTCCCGAATACGCGGTCGTTCGGGATGCCGACACACTTGCAACGTGGCGTCCCGGGCGCCCGGGACGAGCGCTGATCGCCGCCCGGGCGGGAGCCACTCGCCTCATCGACAACGCGCCGTGGGGTCCGCCCGTCCCCTAACGGGCATCTCGTTATTCAGGGTGCCGGCGGAACCGCTGTTGCCATCATGCAGCACCACTCCCGGACGGTGATTGTGGAGCTGCTCTAGGGTAGTACGGCGGTGGCGCTATGAGGCGAGGGCTACGCCATGGGCATCCAACGCGGGGCCATGCCCCTGCCGCCGGCCATCCGAGGCTGGGTAGACCGGCGCGGCTTGGCGGCGTGAACCGGGCCCGGATCCGGCCCATCCATTCGTGGCGGCATAACGTTCCGGCCCGATGCCTGTCTGGCTCGGCCGATACCACACCTTCCGGGAGCCCCGCCGTGCTGCGCACCCCCCTCTACCAGTTCCACGTCGATTCGGGCGGCAAGATGGTCGACTTCGCCGGCTGGGAGATGCCCATGATGTACACGGGCATCCACCAGGAGCACCAGCAGGTCCGCACCTCCGGCGGGCTCTTTGACGTTTCGCACATGGGACGTCTAAAGATCACCGGCCGCCACGCCCGGCGGTTCCTGGAGCGGGTCTGCACCCGGAGGATCAGCGACATGGAGGCCGGCCAGTGCCGGTACTCCCTGGTGCTGAATGAATCGGGTGGCGTACGCGACGATGTGATCGTCTACCGCCTGGACGACGACGAGTTCCTGATGGTGGTCAACGGCGCCAACCGCGAGAAGATCGTCAAACACTTCGACGAGGCCAAGGCCCGCTCGGAGCTGACGGTCAAGATCGACGACCAGACGACGAGCACCGCCATGGTCGCCCTGCAGGGGCCCAAGGTGATGAGCCTGGTCTCCCGGTTCTCCAACGAGATCCCGAGCCTGAAACGCTACCGCTTCGCGGTCAAGAACCTGCTCATCATGAAGCTTTACGTCAGCCGCACCGGCTACACCGGCGAGGACGGCGTCGAGGTCATTCTCCCGGCCTCCGCTGTCGGTATGGCGATGGGCCTGCTGCTCCGCGATGTGGATATGAAGTCCGAGACTGCGCTCGTGAAGCCCGCGGGCCTGGGAGCGCGCGACACGCTGCGCATGGAGGCGGGGATGCCCCTGTACGGGCATGAGCTCGGGGAGGAGATCAACGCCCTCTCCTGCGGCGTGGACTTCGCCATAGCCATGGACAAGGACCGGGGCGAGCGCGGCGAGAAGTTCATCGGTATGGACGCCCTCAAGAAGACGATCACCGAGGGCGGCCCCAAGCGCAAGCTGGTCGGCATCGCCATCGACGGCAAACGCACGGCCCGCCAGGGCATGGCCGTGAAGGCCGGCGACCGCGAGGTCGGCGCCGTCACCAGCGCCTGCCTGAGCCCCACGCTCGGCTACCCGATCGCCATGGGCTTCGTGGATTCTGCGAGCACGGCGGTCGATACACCGCTCCAGATCGACAGCGGCCGCGGCCTGCTGGAGGGCAAGGTCGTGAAACTGCCGTTCTACAAGGCGCCGAAGGCCTAGAGCCCCGTGTGCTGAGCGGCGACGACCTGGCGGTGACACCTCAGAGCAGGCCCGCTGCAAACTCCATCGGATGCACCGCGCTCACGCCGGTGCCGTCGCGGATCTGGTGCCTGCACGATGTTCCCGGCGCTACGACGACTGCCGCCGGCGCGCCACGCACCGCGGGGAGAAGCACCTGCTCTCCGATCCTCATCGAGATCCCGTAATGATCGGCGGTGTAGCCGAACGACCCGGCCATCCCGCAGCACCCGCTGTCGAGCACCCTCAGCCGGTCACCGCAGAACCTGCGCAGCAGGGCCGCGGATGAATCGCCCCAGAGCGCTTTCTGATGGCAATGACCGTGGAGGAGGACCTCCGAATGCTGGAGGTCGAACCCGGGCCGGTGCGGGTGCCGCTCCCAGTCTCGATCCAGGAACTCTTCGGGCAGCCAGCTCTTGTCCGCGAGTTGCCGCCGCAGTTGAAGGGGCGTCCGCAACTTCAGGAGCAGCCAATCGTCTTTGAAGGCGGACAGACACGAGGGCTCGCACACAATGATCGCCCGCACCGTGCTGTCCTCGATGACCGGCCGCAGTCTTTCCAGCGTGGCGTCCGCCGTCGCGATCGCATCCTCGAGGAGCCCGGTGGACATCATCGCCCGACCGCAGCAGCCGGCGTTCACGAGCCGCACCTCGTACCCAAACGCCTCGAGCACCCGCCGCGTTGCCAGGCCGATGCCCGGCTCGTTGTACGCGGTGAAGCAGTCCGCGAAGAGCGCCACAATGGGTGGTGTGCGGGGGCCGTTCTGCGTCGGTTGGCTCCTCTGCGTGGGCCACCGCCGCATGAGGCTCCTCGAAAACTCCGGGAGGGACCGCTCCGGCGCCAGTCCCAGCCCCCTGTCGAGGACCGCTCGCACCCATGGCCGCCGGCTGGCCCAGTTCGCCACGCCGGACGCACCGCTCCCGATCGTGTTCAGCACCCGCACATGCCCGAACACTCGCGCCCGCAGCGGCACGCGCCCGCCGCTCCGAATCCGCTGCGCGGTGTACTCCGCCTTCAACCTCGCAATGTCCACATTGCTCGGGCACTCGGCCTTGCACGCCTTGCAGGAGAGGCAGAGGTCGAGCGTTTCCATCGTGCCCGGGTCGTCCCACACCCCGCCAAGCTGCCCGGTGATCGCGAGCCGCAGCGCGTTGCCGCGTCCGCGCGTCGAGTGCCGCTCGTCCAGCGTCGCCATGTACGACGGGCACATCGTGCCGCCCGACTTCTTCCGGCACACCCCGGCCCCGTTGCACATCTCGACCGCGCCGCGGAAGCCGTGCTGGTCGTCGTACCTGTAGTACGTCTCCGCCCGGGCGACATCGACGAGACGATCCCCGGGCTCCACCCGCAGCTTCTCCGCGATCGAGGCCACCGGCCTCGGCTCGACGAGATTTCCCGGATTGAGGAGGTTCCGGGGGTCGAAGATCCCCTTGATCTCGCGGAACGCGCCCATCAGCTCCGGCCCGTAGAACCGCTCGAGCAGCGGCCCCCGCACGCGTCCATCCCCGTGCTCGCCGCTCATGACACCGCCCAGGTCGCGCGCGAGGTCCGCCACCTCGATGGCGATCTCCTCCATCCGGTCCCGGTCGGCCCTGTCGCGGATGTTCAGAAAGGGACGTACATGCAGGACGCCCACGCTCGCGTGCGCCCAGAACGCCGCGCTCGTGCCGTGCCGCGCCACGATCGCCCTGAACTCGCGCACGAACCGTGACAGGTTCTCGACCGGCACGGCGTTGTCCTCGACGAACGTGATCGGCTTCCGGTCGCCCGGCATGCCGTGCAGCAGCGGCTCGCCCGCCTTCCGCAGCTTCCACGCCGCGGCGATCGCATTCGCGTCGGTGTAGCAGACCGTCCGCGCGGCGGGCACGGTCCGAGCCATGAGCCGGCTGAGCTCGCCGAACCTCGCCTCGACCTCCGCCCCCGATCCTCCGAAGTACTCGACGTAGAGCACGGCCCGGAGCATTCCGGAGACCGGCGCCGGCAAGAGCTGGACGTACCGTTTGTACTCCGCGTTGGCCGCGGCCAGGTCGATCACCGTGTCGTCCAGCAGCTCCACCGCGCTCGGGCCGGTTCCGAGGATCGGCACCACCGCGTCGATAGCCTCCTCGAGCGAGGCCAGCCCGATGACCGCCATCCCTCGGGCTATCGGCAAGGGGGTCAGCTTCAGTTCGGCGCCGAGGGTCACCGCGAGCGTCCCCTCGCTCCCGCAGAGCAGGTGCGAGAGATTGATGCTGCTCAGGATCCGCTCGCTGTCGGCCCGCGGCCCGGCGGCATCCATCGCGGCCAGCACCATATCGAGGCCGTACCCCGCGTTCCGCCGGATCGTTTTCGGGAAGCGCTCCCGGATGAGCCGTTCGTGCCGCTGCACCACGCTCGCCACGCGGAGCGTGAGGTCCCGGACAAACGGGTCGCGGCGGGCTGACCCCAGTTCG